>CBFGNY010000080.1:0-18729 GCA_965650235.1 uncultured Flavobacterium sp.
GTTACAGGTTTTCCAGATATAGGTACTTCAAAGCTTTTTTGATTAAGAAGTTTTCCTGTATTTGCTTCAAAACTATAGACATTAGATGCGCTTTGGGTAAAGACCTTGTTATCAAAATAGAGAACAGGAACATCATTATAGGAGTCCTCAAGCTTATATTTCCATATTAAACTACCATTTTTTAAATTAAGAGCATAAATGCTATTAATTGGACTTTGAGCCGTTATAAAGAGCTTTCCATCATTTATGATTGGTTTTTGATTCTTTAGTAGAATTTGGTCTGTTACATTCCCTAATCTTGATTTCCAAAAAATCTCACCAGTTTGATTGTCAATCGCAAAAATTTCACCGTTAATAAACGGAACATACAGAACTCCATCAAGCAGTACTACTGCATTTGCACACATTTCAGTAAAAGAATCTGTAGCTTTTACAGTCCAGGCGATTGTTTCTGACTCTAAATCAAATGTGAAAAGGGTGCCGTCGTAATCATAAATGAGGATTAAAGCTTCATCTAATGGAACTTTTGTAACTGGCTTTATGGCTTTATTAGTGACCATATCATTAACGTCCGAAACTTTATTATCAGTTTCTTCAGGTTTTGACATCGCTGGCGTTTGCCCAAATATATTTATAACAGTAAATACAAATAAAAGAGTTATGAGTTTTTTTTTCATTTTTAAGATTTGGGTTTGATGTTTTGACTTTTTTTAGCAATAAACTTGCCAAACAAAATCATAGCTATGCCAAATATAGTAAAAAACAATTATAGCGTTTTTTAGAAGTTATAAGTTCTTGAATTGTAAATTGGAAATTCTAATTCAGAGATATGTTTTATAACTAATAATGAGGATTTGCCAAATCATCCCAAATACAAAAACTAACTTTCTATTATGTATATTGTTAGAATCCTTTGTAGTCACCTAAGATTTAATCTTTAAATAAAATAAAAAGAGGGACATTTTTAGTCCCTCTCAAAACAATAACTCTGTACTTCATGCAGTGCAGAATTGCTTATTTCTTGATAAATCGTTTCACTATTCGTTTGCCCTCCTTATCAAAAACAATCAGATAAACTCCTGCTTTTAAATTCAAAACATCAAGACTATTATCATTAACTTTTTGCGTTGCAATCAAACCACCACTACGGCTATCAATAACACTAACATTTCCACCGCTTACGTCAGTGGTAAAGAAAAGTGTGTGCGAAACCGGATTTGGGTATATATTGAATACAATCTCTTTATCCACTTCATCAGTAGTAATTGAAGCCATTTCAGGTGTAGCAGCTGCTGCACCAATTCTGGTAATTCTGATCCAGTTAATGTTCATTCCGATGTTTTGAATATAGACTCCAAAACTGTATGTTCCGGCATTTACACTAACCGTTTGTGTTACCGTTTGCCAATTTTGCCAGCCACCTGTATTTGGAATATCAACATTTCCTAAAATAATCGTTCCTCCGTTTAAATCTGAAGACAACTTGCCACCTGCTACTCCACTCGCAACACGATATTCGATTAAATAAGAACCTGTAGTTGGAAAATTAATATTGTTGTACGCCAACCAGTCGCCTGTTTCTGTGTAGCCAACATTTAAACCTCCTCCGGTATCTGTTGTCGCTTCGGTCTGGATTCCGTTCATCGCAGCATAATCTTCGGCCTGAATTAAAGTTGAAGTTTGTGCAGTCGTTGTGGAAATCAATTTCCACTGGCCGCAAACCTGCCCGTTATCCTGCCATTGCTGCACATTTGCACCGATTACCGTGCTGGCTCCCGCTACCTCAACTATTTTACCGCTGTGTCTGGCAATAATTTTATAGAAACCGTCGCCGGCTGCGTATAAAATAAACTGTTGATTTGTAGTTCCGTTATACGGATATTGCTCTACATTGGCACCATTATCTTTATTATAATTATTTACGTCTAATGACTGGCCACTGTGATTGGCAATGATTTTATATAAGCCATCGCCTAAATGCGTAAACGTATATTTTTGATTATTGGCCGTATTAGCAGTTCCCTGAGCTACATTAGCGCCATTAGACAAACTTGCATTCGATACTTCCATATTGAATCCGCTGTTTCTGTTTTGGAGAAAGAAGGTTTGATTTCCTAAAGTTGTAACTCCGTTTGCCAAAATACGAATTGAACTTACCTTGTCATTCCAGGTTGTATTTAAACAGGCATTATCAGAAGTAATTGTGGTTGAAGCGCCGGTAAAATTATCATCCTGATATAGGATTACCTTAAATCCCTGTGTGATACGAAGCGAAGAAATATCATCGTTTAAAACTCCTAAAGAATTTAAACGTGACAGATTGTAATCACCGATAGTTAATCCTCCTGAGAAGCCTGTATAGTTACAGTCTTTATAAACGGTAATCATATCTGTAGAAGGACTGATATTTCCGCCTGGCGGGATAGTTCCCGTAATAGCATAACTCCCGATAGAACCATAGGCCGAATAGCCTCCGCTACCTGCGTTTCCTGCCCCGCTGCCGTCAACACCTATAAAATATTTACCGGCAGGCAGACTGACATTCATAGAGGCATTCAAAGCAAAGGGATCTGAATTCCAATATGTTCCCATTTCAGCTCCTGCTGCATTGTATAATCGTATTAAAAGATGAAGATTTCCGTCTCTGGAAACTGTATTTGCATTGATGGAAACATTTCCTCCACCGGTTGTAAACGTAAAAAAATCATAATCGGCTTCATTTGATATAATTCCGTTTTTCTGGTTGATAGTTCCGCTTGCATTATAATCCAGATTCGCTGCAGTCGCTGTAGTATTCCCATAATCGTCGCCTCTGTATCCTACACCAAATTTTGTACTGGCAATGATTGCCACGTCATCCTGTTTGTTATTCGCATTATTATATTCCCCTTTACTCCACTGCACAATTGGCCTGTAGTATCCTGCACCCATAATTGGCGCCCATGAAGTACCGTCTAAACCAACAAAATATCCCTCTGCCGGATTGGTTCGTCCATCATGACCAAGATCAAAAGTATGGCCTACTTCATGCGATGAGGCATCTCCACCCGATTTACCTGAAGTAATAAATACCCAACAAGGTACATCATTGTCCCAGTTAAAGGAACCTATATACGCAACACCTCCCGCCCCCGGGGCTGCTGTATTGGTTGGAGTTACCACCACACGCATTCTTCTGTTTCTTGGGTACGAGTTAAAAACGGCCTCGCTTGTCGTAACGTTTAAGTTAAAAGGCCTGTAATCTTCAGAGACTACTTCCCAATGCTGCTGCACAGCTGCATCGCTCATGCCTGATGCGGCAGCATTGATAGCGTTACCGTTGTTCCAAAGATTTCCGGCCGGCATGTTATAACCATCAAAATCCAGCATTATACAACCTGCCGCACCCGGTAAACTTTGCAAGTTCAGTAAAGCTGGGGCGATTACAGCTGCTGCCGATGCTTTACCTGTTTTGTTTGTGCTTTCCGGAACATTTTCATAATCGACACAGATTAAGGTGTTGATATCCACTTTAGAAACGAAAGCATTTCCATTTTGATCAGAATAATACTTGTACGCTTCTTTTGTTTTCTTCAGAATAATGTGTCCTTCCAAAGATTTGTCCATCACTTTAATATAAAAAGACGATTCTGGAACATTTTTAATTTCTCCAATCAAAAACTCACTTGAAGCACCTGACTTTTTGTAATTTATTTTTCCATTGAAATTCTTATTCTCCGCCTGAAGCAAAACGGTTTTCTCGCCAGCATTTTTTGAAGTTGCCGTTGCGAGTCCGTTTTTTAAAGTGTTCATAAAAGTTTTACTTGAACCTAAAGAGGTCTGCGCTACGGCAAAACTGCTAAAAGCAATAAAAAGAAATAAACTTAACCGAAATCTGTAATCTTTTTTCATATAATATGTAAGGTTTGGGGTTACTTTTTTACTATTCTGTGTGTTTTATTTTACGCAGATCTGACAGATTTTATTCTCATTTTTGTCATTTCGACGGAGGAGAAATCACATAACGTATTTCCGGTTCGTTGCTCTCTGGATGTGATTTCTCCTCCGTCGAAATGACAAACCACGCGGTAAACATGCTAAATTAAAATCTGCTCAAATCTGCCAAATCTGCGTGAAAAAAAATCTTTTTAATCCTAAATATTTATAATTTTTAATTCTCAATTTTTAATTAAAAACTTTACTTTTTCACAAAGCGTCTCACCGTTTTAACACCGTCTTTTTCGACCAAAATCAAATAAATACCGCTTTTTAAACCTTCAACATTAATACTGTTGCTGTTGGCTTCTTGCGAAGAAAGGGTAGTTCCATCCTGAGAATTGATAATACTAACATTTGCTCCTGAAATTTCTGCAGAAAAGAAAAGTTCATTTTCTGTCGGGCTCGGATAAACAGTTAAACTTTCGATTTTATCTGTTGGAGCTGATTTTGCTGCCAAAGCTGAAGCTGATTTCGTGATTCTGATCCAGTTGATATTCACACCCGAATTTTGAATGTATATTCCGAAGTTGTAAGTTCCGGCATTGACATTTACGGTCTGACTTACCGTCTGCCAATTTTGCCATCCTCCTGTATTTGGAATATTTAAAGAACCTAATTGAACGGTTCCAGCACTTAAGTCTGAAGAAATGACTGCTCCGTTGACACCACTGGCAACTCTGTACTCAATTAAATAAGAACCGGATGTTGGGAAATTAATATTGCTGTACGACATCCAGTCACCGGTATCTGCATAACCCACATTTAATCCTCCACCAGTGTCTGTAGTTGCTTCAGTCTGAATTCCGCTCATGACGGCGTAACTCTCCGCTTCAATTAATACCGAAGAAGAGTTTGTTACCGCTCTAACTCTTACAGAAGAAGCCACATCATTAAAACTGTTATCTACCAGACAAGTATCATCTGAATTAATAATTACCGAAGAACCGGAAAAATTATCATTGGCATAAAGCACTACTTCATACCCACTTAGCACTTTAAGTGAAGAAATATCATTATCTAAAATTCCTTTTGCCTGAAGGTTTGCTAAAGTATAATTCCCAGCGGGTAAACTCACAGCATATCCACCATAATTACAATCCTTATACACTGTGGCAACACCATTATTTTGTGGTGCATCATAAAAGGTCTGACCTGCCAGATTTCTTCTTTTTAGTCCTTGTGCTTTATAACTGGCAACCAAAGCATTAATCTGAGCCAGATCTACTGCGGTATTTTTATAATATAAAACCCAGTCTGTCATGAAAGTATTTTCTCTGTTACCGGTTCCGGTTCCTAATACATTATTCCAAATCCAGTTGGCAAATGCGATCTGCATCGTACTCCTCGGGTAAACTGAAAGTCCTGCCTGAGTTTCATTATCAGTAACAGAATGTGTGGCAATAAGTGTATTATCCATATAATATCTGATATTGACACCATCCGTACAGGTAGCAATAAAAGTATGCCAGCCGGCCAATGATTTTTGCTGAGTCGAATAGGTTTTCCAAGGTGTCCATGGATTTGCAATGTATTTGTGATACGAAGTTGTATACCCCACTCTATTGTCCGGAGAAACACCCCACTTATCAGCAGCCATATATTCTATGATATCCAGTTCACTGTATTTTGAACCATCCTGAGCAAGCGCTGAACTTACAATCGTAAAAAAGGTCTGTATATTGGCATCTTTACTCGCAAAAGATTCATCTGATAAATACACTCTCGATGCGTACGTACCTTCAAAATATTCATACGAACTTTCGATTCGGGAATGTGTTACAGCCTTAGACTGACCATTTACAGTAGTTTTCAATGTCATCAACTTATTCGATGAATCATTCGGATCTGTAATAAAATTGACATTATTTCTGCTGTACGTGGCTCCTTCCGGTGGTCCGCTTACGCCATTAACAATCTGCCATTTGTTAAATGATGCTAATTGCGGATCTGTATTGCCTGAATAATTAAAATCATCAAACATGACAACCTGAGCATGGGAACCTAAGCCAAATAAAATAAATGTTAGCAAGAGCAGCTTTGAATTCATTAAAACTATTATATATTTCTTCATGTGCTTTATTTTTTTATGAAACGTCTCACTGTTTTTATTCCGTCTTTCTCTACCAAAATCAAATAGACTCCGGTTTTTAAGCCACTAACATCAATACTATTGTTGTTCGCTTTTTGTGACGAAATAGTTGCACCATCCTGAGAATTTATAATACTTACGCTGGCTCCTGTAACTTCTGCAGTAAAGAATAGTTCATTCTCTGTCGGACTAGGATAAACGGTCAGGCTTTCGATTTTGTCTGCAGATGCTGACTTTGCTGCCAAAGCAGATGCTGATTTTGTGATTCGGAACCAGTTTAAATTCACACCTGAATTTTGAATGTATATTCCGAAGTTGTACGTTCCGGCATTTACATTTACGGTCTGGTTTACCGTTTGCCAGTTTTGCCATCCTCCTGTATTTGGAATATTAACGGCGCCTAACTGAATCGTTCCGGCACTTAAATCAGATGAAATCCTGGCTCCTGAAACAGCACTTGCCACTCTGTATTCAATTACATAATTACCTGAAGTTGGAAAATTAATATTGAAATACGCCATCCAGTCACCTGTATCGGCGTAACCTACATTCAGACCTCCGCCCGTATCTGTTGTACCTTCAGTCTGAATTCCACTCATAGATGAGAAACTTTCTGCCTGAATCAAAGTTCCGCCTGTTACTGGTGGCTGACTTCCTGTAATTACCTGATTGATGGCTGTTAATAATGATTTCGAACCTACAGCATCCTGAGATAATTCCCAAATCATAACTCCGCCTGCATTCTGAATTGCAAAAGTTGTTTTAGCTTTGATAGTTGGTATTCCGTTATAATAAATAGTATTTCCTACCTGATCCTGATTTTCTGAACCTGGATATTGCGCTATAATATTTGCATAAGAAATTCCCTGATTGGCTGCAGCTCCAAAGCCATATCCGTAAAAAGGTAATCCAATAATAGCTTTACTTGCCGGTAAACCTCTGCCTGTCCAGTAATTAAATTGGTTAACTGCCATACTGTAAGGAGAATGTGGCCCGGGATTTCCTGGATTCCACGGTCCCGTAGCATCATATGCCATGATATTTATCCAGTCATAAGCGGCAAAAGTAGAAGAGGGAACGTTGGCTCCGCCATAACCTTCAGAAAGTGCGGCGGAAATTTGCTTACCACCCGCGTGTAATTTATTCGCCAAAGCAATTACAAATCCACCATAATCCCCATTTATTGCCGGACCTTCCAAATCTACATCAACTCCGTCTAAATTGTGAGCGATAACATAGTCGTAAATTTTTTGAATAAACGCTGTTCTGTTTGCGGGACTGATAAGGTTGAAATAATTGGCTCGTATAGCTGCATTTTCAGAAGCAGATCCTCCAGCAAGAGAAACAAAAACCTTTACATTTTGTGCATGCGCTGCGTTAATGATGGCATTAGAGCCTGGATTGAATGTCAGATATCCGTTGGCATCCGGATTTTCAAAAGCAATATTGATGTGGGTTAATTTACTGTATTGAATCGTTGTTGAAAACGAGTTCAGATCAATCCAGTTTGGAATATAAGCGATTACTTTTTTTTGGGCCATTGACAAATTGAAAATACCCACAACGAAAATTAAGACCCATCTTAAACGGATCGTTTTGTAATTGTTTTTCATGGTAAATTTTTTAATAGATTAATAAACTTGTGAATTTTGGGGAGAGATTAAAAAGCCTCAAACCATAAATTTTAGATTTAAATTCATTAATTGGAATTTTAAAAATTTGGAATTTATAATTTGAGGCTTTACTTATTTAAAACTATTTTTTAATGAAACGTTTTATCATTTTTTGTCCGTCTTTTTCTAAAACAAGTAAGTAAACACCAGTTCTTAAACGAGAAACATCTACGCTGTTGCTATTGATTTTTTGCGAGGAAACTGAAGTTCCTGTCTGCGCATCTACAATACTCACATTTCCGGAAACCTCTGTTGTAAAGAAAAGTGTTCCTTCAACCGGATTTGGATAAATGTTTAATGAAGTTTCTGCCACCCCTTCTTCTGTAATTGGAGCCGAAGCCGATTTTGCAGTAGAAGCCGTCCCTACTTTTGTTATTTTAATCCAATTAATATTCATTCCGGTATTTTGAATGTAAATACCAAAATTGTATGTTCCCGCATTTACATTAACGGTTTGAGAAACGGTCTGCCAGTTTTGCCAGCCTCCCGTATTCGGTATATTAACAGTTCCCAATACAATTGTTCCGCCATTTAAATCAGCTGATAATTTTCCGGTTGCTACGGCACTTGCAACCCTGTATTCGATTAAATAAGAACCGGTTGTTGGAAAATTAATGCTGTTGTATGCCAGCCAGTCGCCTGTTTCGGTATAACCCACATTTGAACCTCCTCCTGTATCTGTTGTAGCTTCCACCTGAATTCCGTTCATGGCTGAATAATCTTCGGCCTGAATTAAAACGGAAGTTTGCGAGCTTGTTACCGCAACTAATTTCCATTGCGCACACATTTGTCCGTTATCCTGCCATTGCTGTACATTGGCACCATTTGCAGTACTTGCTCCTGCAACTTCAATTAATTTACCGCTGTGTCTGGCAACAATTTTATAAAATCCATCGCCTGTAGCAACCAATATAAATTGCTGGTTTGGAGTTGCATTGTATGGATATTGCTCCACATTGGCACCATTATCTTTATTGAAATTATTTACATCCAAAGACTGACCGCTGTGACTTGCTATGATTTTATACAATCCATCGCCTAAATGGGTAAATGTAAATTTCTGGTTCGCATTTGAATTTGCTGTTCCCTGAGCTACATTGGCTCCATTGGATAAACTGGCACTCCAAACATCCATGTTTAAATTACTATTTCTGTTTTGCAAAAAGAAAGTCTGATTTCCTAAAGTCGTAACTCCATTAGGTAAAATTCTAACAGAAGTTACTTTATCATTCCACGTTGAGTTCAGACAAGTATTATCAGAAGTTATCGTTGTTGAAGCTCCTGTAAAGTTATCATTCTGATACAAAATTGCCTTAAATCCCTGTGCCACTTTAAGTGAAGAAATGTCATCATTCAGAACTCCCAAAGTATTCAAACGAGCAAGATTATAATCTCCAATTGTCAATCCACCGGAGAATCCTGTATAATTGCAATCTTTATAAACCGTAATCACATCTGTCGTAGCCGGAACAGAAGGAACCGTTCCTGCATAACCTCCAAAAACAGCAATTACTTTTGTTGGCTGTGGCGAATGAAGCGATGGCGATTGGTCTGCCACATCATCATAAGCAAATCCGTAAGCCAGATTATCAATACTAATTCCCGGTAAATGCCAGAATTTTGAGTAATGATTGGTTGGATTTACCTGATAGTATTTCGAAGCATCGTACCAGTTTTGCTGACCCGGGTTTGCAGTTGTAGTGTTCACAACATGTCTGTTAATGGCTGCAGTAAGTTGTGCCTGAATAACAAGATCCAGATCTCCATCAACAAGTCTTCTGTCCAGAACACCTTTACCTTCTAATGCTTCCTGAGTTGTTGGCCGGTTTTGAACTCTTCCTGTACGCCCGGTAAAACCTCCGGATTGTCCAACCATTACAAGTTGTTCTCCGATAACTCTTCCTTTGAAAACACCTGCATCTCCGGCATAAAATATCAAATCTTCATTTTTATATTTATTCCAGATTGCATCGATATACGGTTTTAAATAATTGGCATGAGGTCCTACTGAAGTTCCTCCCGTTCCATCTGCGAAAGCTGGCGTTTTAGAAGGTGCTGTAATTTCGCCCGTTGCATCATTTACACAACCCTGAAATTCTGATGGCACATTGGCTTTAAAAGCCGCCACAATATCTGCGTGTTTTTTTAATTCTCCCACTCGTTTTTGATAACCATTTGCACCAAATAATTCCATTCCCATTGGATATTTATACGAATCCACTCTGGAAGGATTTCCAAAAAAACCATATTGATTATTAGTCAATTCAATGATTTCATACAAAATACCCTGATTTGGATCTGTAGCGTTCAACGGATTTGGTGAAGTATAGCCCGAAGGAGCGCCATTCGCACCAAAAAAGTAAAAATACAACTGCTGTCCTTTCGCTATAAAAACCCTGCAGCCTGCAATTAGAGGCAGGGTAAAAGTCTTATTTGGAATTTCACTCAATTTCGTAAAGCAATTGGCATACTTTGAGTTTTGCCCGGGTCCGGTATTACCGCCAATTGTTGGTCCCGTAACGGTATTATATGAAGAACTCATTGGTAAAACCTGGCTTGTTTTGGCATTAACCCAAACGTGATTTCCGGTGGTATAATCTATACCAACAATGGCTACATATAATTCGTTATCATTAAATGTAGAAGTATTACTAATTGTAAAGGGAATTGCTCCCTGACCAAACATTAGGTTTGAAAACACCAGGAACAGTGTCGTCAAAACAGAAAATTTTGTAAGTTTAATTTTATTCATATCTAAATAATTTTGGGATTAGGTAAAAAATATTAAGTTATTTTTGAAATGATGACTTATATTTATCCATCAGGCGCAAGTATTTATTCTTGAATTTATTTCTAATTTGGGGACTTTGAAATAGTTTTCATACCACTTGCACCCAACGGATTTTTAGTTTATTGCTTAATCAGTTTTTTGGTCCAGCTTTTTTGATCTGATTTGAAATTCAGAATATAAACTCCTCTTGACAGCTTGCTAATATCAATTTGGCTTTCATTAGCATCATCACTTAACTGGGTCTGCAATATCAATTTTCCTGAATTGTCATAAATCGTTACGACTTTATTATCTAATTTTTCAGGTATTGAAAGCTGAACATAATTACTGGCAGGATTTGGAAACATGGCAAAATCAGTTGCTTCTAATGCTTGTTCCTCAAGAAGTGCTTTTTTGACTGTTGAAGCTGATCCGTAAGCTTCTATAGTATACAATGAATATCCATAAGGAGCCAAAGCTTTTGCCGTACATAAGATTCGCAGGTATCTTCCTGTTCCACTAACGATTAAGTCGTCTGTACCTCCGTCGCTGGCAGTTTGCGTATTAATTGTTTCGTTTTCTGTAAAGACATTGTCTGTAGAAAGCTGCACTTTGTATTGAGTTGCAAAAGCTGCTTCCCATTTTAGTACAACACGATTGATATTATAATTACTTCCCAGATCAACATAAATCCATTCTGTTGCATTGGCAAACGAACTTGCCCATCTGGACACAGTTGAATCCGTATCAGTTGCTTTACTGGCACTGTAAGTAGCATTTTCTTCTGTTGAAGCCGTGGCTGTTTTTCCTAAAGCTAAATTGACATTGTTATTTGGAGGTGTGATATTTCTAACAATCACATCGCTGAAAACACCTGTTGTCAAAGTTCCATTATTATGGGATGTTACTGCCATTCCCACATAAATTGTATTGGCCATCGCAATTGTTCGTGCTGTACCTATCTGAGTCCATGTTGTTCCGTTATCGGAGGTGTAAGACGTAAATACGTTTCCTGTTCTAACAGTACGAAGCCATTTAGGGAAAGTTCCCGCTGCTCCCTGCTGAATTGTTGGTACTGAAACTGCATCTCTTGATAAAAACTCTACTCCTGCTGCAGCCGTAATTGTGGTCATAGCGTGTTTAGAAGTTGTCGTAAGCGTTTCACGGAACATCACTCCTGCTTTAGCATACGTATTGGTATTTGTCAATGAAGTTACTCTGGCAATAATTTCTGCATCACCTGTTATCGGTTGGTAAACATATTGAAACTGATCACTTGATTCCCAGATATCTGTTCCTGCACCTTTAATGGTAAAAGTTCCATTGGCGTGTGTCGCTGTTCCGGCCGGAGTTACCGCACCCAAATCTGTACTAATCCATGGAGCTGGTAAAGTTGCCGGTGGATTTTCTGTAGAAACTAAATTTACTGCTCTGATATTATCAAAGAAATACGTATTTCCAGAACTGGTTCCCGGTTCAAATAAAAACACAAAACGATTTACTTCACTATCCAAAGTCGAAGCATCTGGTGAGCTTGCATATGTAAAAGTTACGGTATGCCATGCATTGCTTTGTTTTACAACGCCTTGGTAAACGCTATGTCTTCCTGCCGGAAAATTTGACGGAATCGAAGCGCTGCTTTCTGCCTGCCAGGATATTATAGATCCAACCGGCGCAGAAGTATAAACGTCCATAGCAAATTTTTTCGTTCCGCTTTTGAAGTCTGCAATATTCGTTAAGGTTGTATTGAATGAAAAATTATCATACAACTCTGTTGCTTTTCTAACATATCTTGCCACATTTGAAGACGTATTGATTCCGCTGGCGTTTGGATTTGCAACGTTTGCTGTATACGTTCCGATGGCATCCCTGAATGTTATATTGTGCGTGTTTTGATAATCCTCGTACATAACTCCTGGCGTAAAAGTGTCCGGAAGTTTGGTAGCACCAATTCTGATATTATCAAAATAATACGTATCGCTAGTGTAAGAACCTGAGTTGAACAACAAAACCATTTGGTTGATGGCCAGATTGGAAGTTCCTAAATCGGGACTTGCATTGAAATAGAAAGTTAATGTTTCCCATTGGTTTTGTTTGGTGGTTATCGCTACATAGTTACTGTTTCTTCCTGTTGGAAAATTGGCAGGAAGAGATGTGGCGCTGTTTTCCAGATTCAAACTTACAACCGTTCCAATTGGCGCCGAAGTATAAACATCAATCATGATTTTATTAGTCTGGTTTTTCAGCAAACCAGCATCTTCGATTGTGCTTTGTGTGTTAAAGAAAAGCACATCATATTGTTCCGTTACATTTCGAACGTATCTCGCCACATTCGCAGAAGAGTTAACCGAATTTGCTCCCGGATTTGCCACCACAGAATACGTTCCGGTTGTAGTTCCTTTGATAATTCTATTCGTACCGTCATAATTCTGTAGCACATCTGTTGCAATAATCGGCTTTTCAGGCGCTGCTTTTGTTAGCAGATTATCAAAATAATAGGTCGCTCCAGAGTTCGAATTTGATTCGAAAAGGAAAACAACAGTATCGATCGTCAAGGCACTTGTATTGGGATCGATTACTTTTTCAAATTCAAATTCAATCGTTTCCCATTTATTTTGTACGGTAGTTGTGGCTTTATAACCGCTATGTCTTCCTGAAGGAAAATTAATAGCTGTTGTTACCAGGCTGTTTTCAAGCTGCATGGAAATTTTGGTTCCAACAGGTGCCGATGTATAGATATCAAAAGAAATCTTTTTTCTGCCATACACATAATCATTGGCATTGCTGATGACTACGTTTTTGATATTCATTACATCATACAATTCAGATGCATTACGAACATACCTCCCTACCAGTGCAGAAGTATTAATTCCGGTTGCCGATGGATTAGCAATTGCTTCTGTCAGAACTCCCGTTTTATTTCCGTAAACAATGTTTCGGTTTGACTGAAAATCTTCCTGAATTTTTTCTACCGGTAAAGGTACTTCAGTTGTAACAGTCAGTTTGTATGTATTAGAAGCACATCCGGAAACAGTAGTAGCTACAGCAACATCTCCCCCAGATGTTCCCCAGTTTACTGTAATCGTGTTAGTGCCTTGTCCAGACATAATTGTTGCTCCCGACGGAACTGTCCAGTTATAACTTGCACCTGCAATTGTATTAATTGAATATGTTTTGTTTGTTTCATTGTAATATACTTTGGCATCTCCCAAAACGCCATATGTAAAACTACCACTGTAAACACGAACATAATCAACCTGCATTTTTGCCGGGAAATCAGCCGGAACTGGTGCAACGCCAGCACCGTTAACACTAGTGTAAGGTGTTCCTAAGCTTCCAACAGCCAAATTCAGGATGATATAAAATTGCTGATCATTAAACGGCCATCCTCCATTTACAGTTGTATTTGGCGTAGCGGTATGAAATAAATTTCCGTCAATAAACCATTTGATGATATTTGGTCCCCATTCTACAGCGTAAACGTGAAATTCGTTGGACAAATCAGTTTGTGAGGTATAACTTCTACCGGTATAATGATAACCGCCTCCGTCATAATGAATTGTCCCGTCTATCGATTTTGGATTTCGGTGTTTCGCTTCCATAATATCAATTTCACCTGTGTAAGGCCAGTTTGCTGTACCTGCAGGCAACATCCAGAATGCAGGCCAGGCACCCATTCCTGTTGATAATTTCATACGGGCTTCTATTCTGCCGTACTTGATAGCATATTTTCCCTGAGTCGTTAATTTGGCAGAAGAATAAGGCTGTTGTGGAAATTGTGAACTTGGTTCGTATTTTGCCTGAATGTTCAGGTAACTGTTTGTTCCTTCCTTGACAATGGTTGCCTGGTTAGGGTCATAACGCTGTGCTTCCGCATTTCCGAATCCACAGAGTGAAGGGCAACCGTTTCCGGAAATACTTTCCCATTTAGTCGCGTCAACTGTTGTACCGTTAAATTCATCTGACCAAACGAGCGTATTACATTGTGCCTGGGCTTTTAAAAAAGGCAATAAGAGCAAGACTGCTAAAATTGTAAATCTTTTTAAATAATAATGATTAAATTTCGGTGGTCGGCCGAAGAAAAAGTTTTTTTGTTTCATTTTTTTTAGTTTTTTATTAGTAAAGTGGTAGTGGTAAAATAAAAATCAACTTGGTGAAAAACAGATTGTTATTTTATCAATTACTCACAATATTAACAAATAAACTAAGCTACATAGCCATTTACCGGTACGGTTTGACTACGGTGGTAGCGAAAAAAAATGTAATCTTTAGCTTTCAGACACATACAAGTGGTTGCGACTTTACTTACTAATTAAAAACTAAAAATTTAAAATAAATTCTGTAATGTTTGCATCTGATGGGAGCTGTAATTTTTTACGGATTCGGTATCTCGTATCTTCAACACCTCTAACAGAAATTCCTAAAAGTGGTGCAATTTCCTTGGTATTGAAATTCATTCTTAAGTAAGCACATAACCGCATATCGCGTGGCGTTAATTCAGGATAGCTTGTTTTGAGTCTTTGCATAAAATTATCATGCAATTGATTGAAGATTTCTTCAAATTCATTCCAGTGTTTGTCTCCCTGCAATTCGTGGTCGATCAATTTGTTTATTTTGGTTAATAAACTAAAGTTCACATTTGCATCATTTTTCCTGTCAATCTGCCCGATCAATTCTTTTATCGAAAGTAAGATTTCATTTAAATGAATAAGATTAACCGTATTCGAAGCTACTTTTGCATTTTTGAGATTAATCGTAGTTTCCAGATTTTCCCGCATAATGGCCATATTTTCTTTTTCCAAAGCCAGTTTCTGCTCGTTCAATTCAGCACGGTTTAACAAGAGTTCTTTTTCCTGATTAAGGATTAATTGTTCGCGGTCACGCTCTGCAATATTTTTTTGATCTTTTATAATAGCATAAATCAAAGTACAAAAAAGCAGTAAATACAGCATATAAGCCCAGATGGTTCGATACCATGGCGGTGAAATCTCAAATTTAAAAACAGCTTCTTCGCTAACAACATCATATATATTTTTTGCCCTTACGTGAAAAATATATTCATTTTCAGGCAGGTTGGTATATTCTTTTTCAGTTTGAAGGCTCCAATCCGACCATTTTGGTTCAAAACCTTCCAGCCAATATTGGTATTTTGTGGCATCGGCTTCATCATAATGCATTGAGGCAAATGAAAAATGCAGTGCATTATTCGAGTATGACAAAACGGGACAAAATACATCCTGTGATTTAATATTTGTAGGAAGTACATCAAATCTGCTCGAAAAAAGCAGGCTGTCCTGAGGAAAAATACTTTTAACTTCTGAAATCACAGCTTTGAATTTCGACTGATAGCTTTTATTTTTGGCTACATTATAATGAATTAATCCATTTTGTGTACCAAAAAAAACATCTCCATTTGTAGTGGTCTGGATATTTTCGAAGCCCGGAATATACAAATACCTTAATTTTCTAAAAGGCAATTCTTCTAAATGTAAATTCCCTTGTTTTCTCTGGTTTATTTTTCCTGTATTTTCTCCCGAAACATACCAGATATCATTTTGATTATCTGCTTTCAATAAACGAATATGGTTTTCCATACCGAGATATTTCTTAAAAACCGGATCCGGAATCATTTTTTCTGAAGTTGCATCTTGCTTATAAACCCCTTTTGTTGTTCCAAAAAGAATCTCATTATTTATTTTGAAAGTATTCAGAAACAAACTCGAAGGAAAACCATCTGCCTGATTGTAGAATACAATATTTGAAACAGCATCGAATGTTGAATTGAACCTTATTTTATAAATTCCCTTATATCCGTGGGCTATCCAGATGTTTCCCTCTTTATCCGTTTCTATTATCCGGCTGCTTTCGCCAAAACCTTTAATTTTGTTCTGATATACCCACGACCCCCTTATATTCTTTAATAAATGCAATCCGGTGTAGCCACCAACAAGCAATAAATCAGGATGATTGGGGATAATTATACCTTTCCAGGCCCCATCTGTTTTGGCTACTAATTTTGCCGAATTATTTGAAACTTCAAATACGCCATTCTTTTCAAAAGCCAATAGCGAACCACCAAAAAAACCAATATTCCATACATTTTCAGACATTCCGGTGATGTGTTGAAAATGTGCATTTTCACGCTTACCACTTCTATAGGCTTCCCAATCAATCCAGAATAAACCATTATCTGTACCGATATACAATTTATTTTGATAAATGAGGCTACAGTATATTTTTGTTTCCGAATTTAACGTATCCAATATTCGGGAGAGTGGCGAAGAAATCTGGATCAATGAAATTCCTTCTTTCATCGTTACCCACAAATTGCCTTCCTTATCAGTTTTAAGATTGGTTACATATTCGTTCTGTAAACCCGACTGCCCATTGATATGCTGAATCAATTGCCCTGAACTATCCATTATTATCAATCCGGATTGGCGTGTTCCTATTCCAAAATAACCATCCGAAAGCTGAATTCCGACAGTAATTTGATTTTTTTTCAGCAAATAATCGGCTTCTGTTGCAAAAGGCTGTATCTGATTATTTTTATAAATGAAAAATCCTTTTTTCTGCGTGAGAAGTAATAAACCTTCTTTTGTTTGAAGTATTTTACTAATCTTCATTCCTAGAAACTCTCCACTATTTGGAATTTCTTTCAGCATATCATTGTCTAGTTTCAGTAATCCCTTTGTATTATCCGAAACATAAATCTCCTCATTGACTTCATAAAAATCATCAAAATTAGTTTCGGAAGAGATGACTTTGATTTTGTTATTTTTATAAATAAATATTCTATCATTAGAGAAGAAAACGACATCTTTATTCCGGACAACGGTACGTAATACATCTCCGAAATTTCTGGCACCATCCGGAATTAATTTTACTAAAGAAGTATATTTATACTGTCCGTTTGCCAGCTGAACCGTATATCCAAACTCGCCCTGAGCCCCAACATATATTTTATTTTTTTTATCAATCGCCAGAGAGCGCACCATACTTCTGTTTTCAGGCTGGGAAACAATATTCCATCCCACACCGTCAAACTGCATAATTCCAAAATGATTCGCAAAAAGCATCATTCCCCTCGAATCCTGGATAATATCCCAGTTTACTGAAGCAGCTTTATAGGTTTTCGAATTGTAATTAGTGATAAAAGGGACTCCAATTTTTTTAATTTGGGCATTAAGAATTGGAGAAAAAAGCGATATTACTAGAAATAAAATTCTAATTATAAATTTCGTCATTTGTTTATGTATGTAGGTTATTTTGTGATTTGGGAAATCACAATTCAAACAGCCTCTTGGGGAAAAGCTATTTTTTAGCACAACATTCTAATTATATTTCAAATTGAAAATAGAATATTGAAAATCAAATATATAATTTTTTTAATTTACAAATTACATTATTTAATAAAATGCAATAATTGTAAAACAGGACAATAAAAGATAATTGAATTAATGATTTAAGTTATCCAGATACAATCTCCTTTGCAATTATGCCATTTAGAAGTCAATACAGAGGTGGAAGGAATGCATAAAAAAAACCGACCAAAAATATAAATATAGTTGGTCGGTTTATTCATCTCCTGATTAATTTTACATTTAATTAGTTCAGGATTTTCATAATTATATTGCTAACTGGCATTGTGCAAAATACAGTCTAATGCCTTTTGCAGTATTGGCGTTATCAAGTTTATTATTATTTTAGTCCAGAGGATTGTTCCTATAAAAATAAGTATCCACGTGAAGATATTTAGGTATTTCATAATCTTTAATATTTTAATACATGAAAGACTTTTAATTTGAAGTCTCTAATAATGAAAGTCCAGTAGCTTTATAAAAACGTTCAAAATTGTTCCAGTATAGATATTTTATTTCTTACATTTTTGGAACATTTAGTTTTATTACATAGAAAGAATTACAAATTCACTTCTTCTGTTTAACTGATGTTCCTCTTCTGTACAAGGCACATCATCTGAACATTTATTTACCAACTGGCTTTCTCCGTATCCTCTTCCTTTTAATCTTGAAACAGAAATCCCTTTTTTCACAAACCATTCGATTGTTGCCTTTGCTCTTTTATTAGACAAAACCAAATTGTATTTTTCAGTCTGTCTGCTATCAGTATGCGAACGAACATCTATTTTCATTTCTGGATATTGTTTCAGTACGGCTAAAATTTTCTCCAACTCAAAAGCAGCATCTTTGCGGATAAAT
>CBFGNY010000081.1:0-18501 GCA_965650235.1 uncultured Flavobacterium sp.
TTTGCAGCTACTATTTTTGTTATTTAATTATAAAGGATGCCAATCCTACAACTCTGGCTGAAAAAAAGCTGCTTCGTACGGCTTTGTTTTTCATGATTTTTTCTACTTTGGGTGTCTGGTGCCTTGGTCCCGCAGTTTCATTGTTAGGTAAAGCAAGCGCTTTTTATCAAATTGCGATTCAGTTTTTTCTTCATTTTCAATTTAATGGCTGGTTCCTGTTTGCCACTTTGGCTTTGTTTTTCAAACAGGCAAAACTTATTATTGAAGCTAAAAAATTCAGGATATTTTATAATTTATTTGTTGCTTCTACTTTTTTAACATTGGCTTTGCCGGTAAGCTGGTATTTGCCTAACCCGGTTTTTTATTGGTTAAATGCTCTTGGAGTAATGCTTCAGCTATATGCTGCGGTACTTTTTATACAATTTATCCGCCCGCAGTTTCAGTCCTTTTTTGCTATTTTACCAACGATCATAAAAATAGTTTATGGTTTTGCTTTGTTTTCATTGGCTTTAAAAGTCGTTATTCAACTGGTGGTTTTGTTTCCGGAATTGGCACAGGTATCCCATCAGATTCGTAATTTTGTCATTGGATACATTCACTTGACTATGTTGGGAATTATTACAGGTTTCCTGTTTGGATTTGCATTACAAAATGATTTTTTAAATTCGAGAAACCGTATTCAAACATGGGGAATCGCAATTTTTTTATTCGGATTTTTTACAACTGAAATTCTTTTGTTTCTTCAGGGCATTTGGTTTTTCTTGGGTAAAGGTAGTTTACCGAATTATTATCAAAATCTATTCTTATCCAGTATTTTTATGCCAGCAGGCCTTATAATGCTATCTGTTAAAATTGTGAAACTAAAACCTAAAACTATATGAGCCACCATTTATTGTTAATCATCCATCTTTTGAGTGCCACCATTTGGGTTGGTGGTCATTTGTTGCTTGTCTTTGGTTTTTTGCCACAAGCATTAAAAGAAAAAAATCAGAATATAATTCTCGATTATGAAAGAAAGTATGAACCTGTTGGCATGACTGCTCTGGTTTTGCTGGTCATTACCGGAATTTTAATGGCCTATAAATATGGTGTTAACATCGAATATTGGTTTCAGTTCGAGACACCTATAGAAAAAGTTGTTTCAACAAAATTAGCTCTTTTATTATTGACGGTTCTTTTTGCTTTGAGTGCTCAATTTAGAGTGCTGCCAAAACTTGAAAAAAATGCTGAGAAGTTACCTGAAATGACCTTTCATATTCTATTGGTTACCATAATTGGGGTTTTGATGGTTGTTTTTGGATCTTTTGTGCGTTATGGCGGGCTTTGATTTATATGATTTATACATTACAAAAAAAAGATTATGTTCTCTAAAACATGTGAATATGGCATTCGTGCAGCTATTTTTATTGCTTTTCAATCCTATCAGGACAATCGCATCGGCTTGAAAGAAATTGCCAAAAAAATCGATTCTCCGGAGGCTTTTACAGCCAAAATTCTTCAAATCCTATCGCGAGACAATATTATTAAATCTATAAAAGGAGTGGGCGGAGGTTTTGAAATTTCCAAAGAGAATATGAAAGAAATTACATTAGCGCAAATAGTTAATTCTTTGGATGGCGATCGCATTTTGACCGGTTGTGCATTAGGATTAAGTAATTGTTCTGAAGACCATCCTTGTCCGATGCACGATAAATTTATATCTATTCGCAATGATTTGGTTTTCACGCTTGAAAATACAAATCTGGAAGAATTGGCTTTGGGTATTAAATCGGGAGACACCTTCCTTAGGTATTAATTTTAGTGTCATAATGAAAGCTTTGTTTGATTGAATTTCCGAAAAACGAGCAAAACTTAATTTTCAAAAAACTTACCGATTTTAAAAACCCAACATATGTATCAGCATCAACTCTTTTGTTTTAAAATAAAAGAGAATAATTAAAAATAATTTAATAATGAAAAACCTTAAAGAGCGAATACTGAAATTAAAAAAAGAGAAGAATGCAGTTATTCTGGCACATTACTATCAGGAATCCGATATTCAGGATGTTTCAGATTATGTGGGTGACAGCCTGGGATTGTCACAAGAAGCAATGCAGGTGCATGCTGATATAATTGTTTTTGCAGGAGTACATTTTATGGCTGAGACTGCAAAAATTTTAAATCCAGGTAAAAAAGTTATTCTTCCCGATTTGAATGCTGGCTGCTCGTTGGCTGACTCTTGTCCCGCTAATTTATTTCAACAATTTACCCAAGCCCATCCAGACCACATTGTTATTACATATGTGAATTGTTCTGCAGAGGTTAAAGCTTTAACTGACATTGTGGTAACTTCTTCTAATGCCGTTAAAATCGTCAATTCTATACCAAAAGACAAACCCATTATTTTTGCTCCCGATAAAAATTTGGGAAAATATGTAATGGAACAAACAGGCAGGGAAATGTTGCTTTGGGACGGTGCATGTGTGGTTCATGAAGCATTTTCATTTGATAAATTAATTGAATTGTACAAACAAAATCCAGATGCGCAAATTATTGCCCATCCTGAATCTGAAACACATATTTTAAAAACAGCCAGCTATATTGGTTCGACTGCAGGAATGATTGAATATGTTAAAACCAATCCGGGTACCAAATTTATTGTGGCTACAGAAGTGGGAATTCTTCATAAAATGAAACTGGAAGTTCCTTATAAAATATTGATACCGGCACCTTCAAACGAAGACAACACTTGTGCCTGCAGCCAATGTGGCTACATGAAAGTAAATACGTTACAAAAATTATACGACTGCTTGCTTAATGAAACGCCTGAAATTAAAGTTCCTGCTGATATAATGAAAAAAGCGTTTGTTCCTATTGAAAGAATGCTGGAATTATCCAAATGATGTTATGTTAGCTGGCTTCTTTTTTTAATCCCTTAATATCCTTTAAAAAAATCAGCTTTCCTTTTAATTCGATCAGCCCTGATTTTTTAAACTCAGAAAGCATTCGGATGCAACTCTCGGTGGCTGTACCGATCATTCCGGCTAATTCCTCTCTTGATAATTGCACTTTTAAGGATTGATCAGCATTTACACCAAAAGTGTCACTAAGATATAATAACTTTTCAGCCAATCTTTCCTTAACAGTTTTCTGTACCATATCCACAGTATGCTCATCCGCATGTTTCAAATCATCACAAACAGACTGCATTAAGTTCATTGAAAACTGATTGTTATTATTAAAAAATTGAATGATTTCAGATTTTGGAATAAAACAGACTTCCATATCAGCAATTGCTGTAGCCGACAAGTTTGCAGGTTCATTGCTGATCATTGAACGTTGCCCTAAAAGTTCACCTGACTTTACAAGTTTAACAATCTGGTCCCTTCCATTGGCACTTAATTTAGAAAGTTTTCCAATACCATCTTTGATACAGAAAACCCCATTAATTACTTCTCCTTCCTCTATTATAGCCTCCCCTTTTTTAATTACCTGAGTGCTTTTACTATTTGCCAATTGTATGATTTGCTCTTTGTTTAGTGCTTTCAATGCACTAAGCTGTCTTACAATACATTGATCGCATTTATTCATAGTAATTTTTTGCTGCAAAAGTAGAATAATTAGAGTTACTACACTACATTACTTGAAAAATTTGAATAATTTTCTTTTCCAGCGAAATTATTATTTAAGATTGATACAGTGGCTACTGGCATATCGATCTCAATTTAAATCGGAAGTAGTAAACCACATCAATCTTGCCAGGATATCATGTTTGATAATTAGTATACCTAGAAAATTTCAGAATATGAGTCAATTTGTGCAAGGAATTCCATTAATCGTTTAGACTGTCATTGAAAAAAGATTAGTTTCGGGAGATTTTCTTTTCAAATGCAAATCGAAAGCCATACAAATATTACGGACGAAAGGTCTGCCTGCATCTGTGATCTTGATTCTATTTTCTTCGATAATTACCAGATTATCATTTTCCAATTCCTTTAAATCGGATAAAACACTTTGTAATTCGTCAAAATAAAAAGCCTTATCATTCCACGAAGTTTCAAATTGACAAGTTAAATTGAGAATATGCTTGCGAATAATTAAATCCTCCTTGTCAAGTATATGCCCTTTGACAACAGGTAGTTGGTCGGATTCCAACAGTTGATAATATTCTTCCAATCTCTTTGTATTTTGCGCAAAACTGTACCAGCTGTCACTGATAGCTGAAACTCCCAATCCAATCATTAACTGGGTTTTTGAAGAGCTATATCCCATAAAATTTCGATGCAATTCCCCATTATGAACAGCCTTATACAAACTATCAGAAGCTAAAGCAAAGTGATCCATCCCAATTTCATGATAGCCGTTTTGAGAAAGAAGGTTTTTTCCTGTTTCATATAATGTTCGTTTTTCGATGTCTTTTGGAAGGTCGGCTTCATTGAATCCACGTTGTCCATTTCCTTTGATCCAGGGCGTATGCGCATAGCTGTAAAAAGCCAATCGATCTGGTTTTAAAGAATTTGTCTTTTCGATGGTGTCCACAATGTTTTCAATTGTTTGAAAAGGCAATCCAAAAATAATATCGTGTCCAATTGAGGTATAACCAATTTCTTTTGCCCAAAAGGTGACTTTTGCCACATTGTGAAATGGCTGAATTCTGTGAATGGCTTTCTGGACTTTTGCCGCGTAGTCCTGAACGCCAAAACTTACTCTGCGAAATCCTAAATTATATAATTTTTTAAGCTGCTCATAAGTCGTATTGTTGGGATGGCCTTCAAAACTGAACTCATGACTTTCAGCTTTATCGGCTAGACTAAAAATACCGTTTATAAGTTTTTCTAAATTATCTGATGAGAAAAAAGTAGGAGTTCCGCCTCCCAGATGAATTTCTTTTATGATTGGTCTTTCAGAAGCCAGTCCACAGTAAATACTCCATTCTTTTAAAACAGCGATGATGTATTTTTCTTCTACTGAATGATTTTTAGTAATTCGTTTGTTGCATCCGCAAAAAGTGCACAAACTTTCACAAAAAGGCAAATGAATATATAGGCTGATCCCATTTTGTGAATTGCTCTCCAAAAATGATTTTTGAAAAGAAATCTTCCATTCCTCTATTGAAAAAAGTATTTCATTCCAGTACGGAACAGTTGGATAACTGGTATATCTGGGACCTGGAACATTATATTTTTGAATTAAAGACTTTGACATAATTTTAATTTTAGAAATTAGGAAGAAAATGAAATAGAACTTTTTTTAATTGAAATGAATCTTTTTAGCTATTACCATTCTAATGCATTACAAATATCCGAAGTATACTGCTTTTGTAATATGATAAATATCATAACACTGCAGATTACACAATGACTTCCAAAAGATTAGCTACCAGTTTAAATTAAAAATATCTTTTTATAAATCTTTAATTTAACACCTATTCTAGCTACAACAAAACTTTCAAAACCTAATATTTATCATGTTTTTTTTATACCTGATTTCTTTTCTTTGCTTAAAACAAATAACACCGCATTTATGAAAATCAATAATAACCGCAGCCACTTTCTTCAAGCGATGAAATATTTAGCATCATTTATAAATGCATATAACTTTAGAAAAAATGCATATTGATACAGATTTGCTATTCACTTGGGGGGCTGTTGCAAAAAAAACACCCAAAAACTGTATCATATTTTATGAAAACGATCCTCCCCTATACTTCTATCAGATTCTTGAGGGGACTGTAAAAATGACCTATACCAATGAAGACGGAAAAGACCTGACAGTAGGAATTTTTGAAAATGGAAGCAGTTTTGGCGAACCGCCCCTCTTTATTGATCAGCCTTATCCAGCCTCAGCAGTAGCACAGACCGATTGTGTGCTCTTAAAACTTTCAAAAGCCAACTTCTTTTTGCTTCTTGAAGAAAATCCAAAAATCCAATCGAAAATATTAAAAGTCTTTGCCTGGAGAATTTACAATAAAATAGTATTTTCAAAAAATATAATTAATCATAAACCTGAGTATCGGGTACAGTATTTTCTCGATAATTTAAAAAAACAGCAGAATATTCCCCCAAATCAAAGACTGAAAATTCAGTATACCCGTCAGGAAATTGCAGATTTTACTGGTTTGCGCGTTGAGACGGTCATTCGGACAATTTCTATTATGAACAAGAAAAAAAAAATAGAAATTATAGATCATAAAATATTTTATTGAAATTTCTTAAATACTTTAATATATGATTCAGATCATATATCTTTTTTAAATATTTTTCTTTCTTTGTGGAGGTTAAATGAAAATTATTAATTCAGCTCTAATAGCATTTAATTTAAAAACGGCCGCTCTTCGAGCGCCCGTTTTTTACTTTATCACTTTATTTTACTACTTTATTCATCATCATTTTCGAAATACTCTGAGCCCTAATCTTTACTTCTGATGCTTTTGGTCCTTCAAATAAATCATCAACAGTTTTTTTCCACAACTTATTCCAATGTTTAAAATGAGTTTCAGTTAAGGGGCTTTTCTGATTTAAAATCCGATGCTTCATCATCGGGTTTCCTTCAAAATTTCCGGAATGAAAAAGGATATTATCCCAAAAATCATACATAATTGGAAGATGTTTTTCCCAATTAACATTCGCCACTTTGGTAAATAAATATCCGATAGTAGCATCTGTCTGAACCTTACCATAAAAAGCATCAACCAATATTTTGATATCCTGTCTGTTTTTAATATCTGTTTTTATCTTCTCCTTCATAATTGAGTATTAAATATTAATTGTTAAAGATCTTTTTTATTAAATTTTCTGACTGAAATAAAAAAAGGTATCGCAATCCATAAAATCAATAGAAAAAAAGAGATAATCAATCCAATAGTTGTCCCAAAAAAATCTTTAAAAATTGCGCCTGTGTAACCCATCATAGCTGACTGATCAAGATGTAAGAGAATCTGAATACGTGCAAGATCTATTGGGCTCAGGGCCGTTACCCCCACCATTGCCTCTTCAATAGGATACTCGGCAAACTGAAACAACAGAAATAAAACCAAAGCGTCAAATAGTATTGCAAAATACATCCAAAACATAATCGCTACACCAATTCCTTTTGCTTTATCACGAGTCAAAATACAGCTCAAAAAAGCTAAAGACACAAAAACAGCCGAGATTAAACATCCTGACAAAAGCATCATAACACCTGAAGCATCAGGCGCATTAATTACAAGGGGGATTCCCGCACCCAGCAAAAAAGCCAAAATCATTGCAATGGAAAGCCCGGCAAATAAACTGATCCATATTTTTTTTCGCCTTAATGGCTGGCTGAGTAACAGTTCAATAAATTCAGAACTGTTATAAATATATATCGTCGAAAAAAGTATCGAAACTAATGGAACTGTAAATAAAATTACATTCAAAATTGTCAACAGCCCTTTAGCAGAATTATCTTCCAGACCAAAAGATCCCCAGGAGAGCAAGGCCAAAACAAAAGTGTAACTCAGAACGATCTTATTTTTAAGAATATCCAACAATACAATTTTAATGATCCTGTTCATGACTCTTTTGCTTTAAAATTTTAGATATGGCTTTTGAAATTTTGATTTCACCCGTTGATTCAAGCAGTTCGTTTATATTTCTATGAAAATGCACTTTACCATCCTGCATAAAAATAATCTGGGTAATCATATCGTCAAGTTCGCTTAACAAATGAGAGGTAATCAAAATTAATTTTCCTTTTTCCTTTTCTTTAATAATTTTCTCCTTCAGGATTTCTGATGCCAGGGGATCCAATCCTGCAGTTGGCTCATCAAGTATAAGGACGTCAGGGTTAAAAAGAAAGGCTAATGTTGCACTTACTTTTTGGGTTGTTCCGCCGGAAAGCGTGCGCATTTGTTTATCATCCATCTTATCAAGTTTAAAAGCTTTAACTAAATCTTCATCCAGAATGTCTTTCGAATTCCTGATTTGCTTGATCATGGCAATAATTTGTCCAATAGTCATATGATCTGGATAGCGGCCTATCTGAGGCATATAGCCAATATTATTTCTATATTCAAACTTTCTAAGAATAGATTCTTTATTGAATAAAATATCACCGCTGTCCGGTAAAACCATTCCCAGGATGGATTTTATCAAGGTCGTTTTTCCGCAACCATTTGGACCAATAAGTGCAATGCACTCACCTGCGTTAAATTTCAGGTTTACATTTTGCAATACCTGAAGCTTGCCAAATTTTTTGTTTATATTTTGTAAAGTAATCATAACACAAGAGATTTCATTTCGGGGGTTTGGTCAACAAAATTATCCGGGGTAATACTTGGCAGAATCTTTTCTGACTTATCAAGAAGCGTAATCATAAAGCTCCTGAATAATAACATTGCAGAGGGATTGTTTTCTGTAAGCACTGCAAAAAGGCTCAAAGGGTGAAAAGGTACATCTCCAATTCCGTCCTTATTAAGGTCATAACCTTCATATTTATCCCAATAATTATTATTGAAATGGTTAAGAACTAAACTGCCATTGGTGCTTATATCAAATGTATTGGCGATAAAATTATTAAAGGAAATTTCGTTTTCCATACAGCTTGCCTGAATTTTCATACCCCACCCGTTATCTCTAAAAATATTTTTTGAGAGGGCTACCCGGCTGGTTCCTTCCATATAAATTCCCGAAGTATTTCTGATGAATTTGTTTCCTATGATGTAACTATCAGAAATTTCTTTTAGCAATAAACCATACGCGGCATCTCCCCAGTTTTCTGCAAAATAATTATGGAACATTTTTACATTTTTGGTAAACATGACTGCCACTCCTGCCCCATTATTTTTAAACACATTGGAGATGTACGAATCATCATTAGAAAACATAAAATGAAGTCCGTATCGAATATTACTCTTTGAGATGTTCCTCCAAATAATAGAATTAGACACAAATTCAAAGTAAATCCCGTCCCGATGTCCTGAGACTTGGTTTCCGACAATTTGCAGGTTTTCACTTTTCCAGCAATGAATGCCATTCCCAATACGCTGCTCTTGTTTTTGATGGGCTTTTATTGTGTTATTTTTTATAATACAGCCAATTCCTTTTTGAACATAAATACCAAAAAAATTATTCTCCAGAATATTTTCTTTTATGGTAACCCCTGTTTTGTTATATATTTTAATACCGCAGGGATCATTCAGGGAGGCATACCCTGAATTTATGACTTTAAAACCTGCAATGGTTACACTATCAGCTTTGATAGAAACCACTTCATATTTTTTTTGGCCATCGAGGATAGGAAAGCCAATTCCCTGCAGTATTATTTTTTTATCTATCACTATGTTTCCTTCTCTATAAACACCTTTGTAAACCAACACCGTATCGCCGGGATTGGCCAGTTGTATAGCTTTTTTTATGGTTTTTATGGCTCTATTTTTTCCTACTTCAATCTTTTGAGAATGAAGACAGGTAAAAAAAAATGAGAAGCAAAGACAGAGAAGTATTTTCATGTTTAATTGATTGTAATTAGCATTTTCGTCCCAAAATTATTTTTCTAAAATTGACGCCCATTGTATCTCTGTTCCCTTTGATTCTGCTCCAAATGCTTGTGATTGGCTTTCAGTCGAGAATGCCGCAATGTTACCATGCATCGGACTTTTTATTGTGCCGCCTGAAATAAAAAAAGCTTTTTCTGCCTGAATTAGTTCATTTTCCTTTGTATAATCATGTACATAATAACTCTTAACCTTCATATCTGAATGTTCTTTACAATAGTTGACCATACAGGCAATATCATCAAACTTATATGCCCGGCCTTTTTGGGTAATAATTTCTGAGCCATATTTACCGTCACTTATTCCCATTTTACAATAATCACAATTGTCTGTATTTATTTTGATGGAAATTGGTCTATCTCCTGAACATGAAAAAAGAAAAGAAGCAATAATTAAAACGCTAAAAAATTTATTAAATCCTAAAGCTGATTTCCTCTCTTTAATTATAGCCAGAAAAAGCAAGACACCAACTGTAATGAGCATCCATCCACCTATATCAGGTATAGAATAAGCGCCAAAATTCAGCAACTGTTTATAGCCCAGTAATGGAGGCTGGTATGCCATACCTGGAACCCGTATGGCAGCATTCGGGTCTAAATTATGGCCATAGTCGTAATTCCACCGGTAAAAATCAATAGCAGCTAAAACTCCGAAAAGCACAAAAGAACAAAACAATATATACAAGGAATTTCGCTTAGCATAAAAAGAGCAGCTTAAAGCAATGATGCCAAACAATCCTAAAATGTAAGGCAGGATTTTAAACTCGATAAAATCTTCGGTATGAAGTGTTTTCATACCTATATAATGATTCAATCCGTTGATAATATCTACATCTCCTGCAATTTTTGTGGCATGAAGTTTTAAAACCAAACCTTCAGGATATTGTGGAGCTGTCAGTTCAATTTTCCACATGGGAACAAAAATGGACCCTATTAACAGAAAGCCACACACAAAAAGTACTGCTCTTGAAAAAATTGAAAGTATTTTATTTTTCATGATGATTCAAATAAAAAGGGAACAAAGAAAACTTTGTCCCCTTCACTGGTTATTAGTTATTCCTTTGGTAAATTCGTACCCAAACTATACGTAATTGGCACATTACTTCCTGCAGGTGAAACTCTAACATAACCCTGCATTTCCTGATGAAGTGCACTGCAGAAATCCGTGCAATAAAATGGAAAAATTCCTTTTTTCTGAGGAACCCATTTTAGTGTAATCGTTTCTCCGGGCATGATCAGCAACTCAGCAGTATTTGCCCCTTTAATAGCAAATCCGTGAGGAACGTCCCAATCCTGTTCCAAATTGGTAACGTGGAAATAAACTTCATCCCCTACTCGTATACCTTCAATATTATCGGGAGCAAAATGCGAACGTATACAAGTCATATAAACATGTACTTTTTTTCCCTCTCGGACCACTTTGGTTTCTTTTTCACCTCTGGCAACGTAAGGATGCAGATTATCTGCCATTTTGTAATATTTCAATTGACCGTTATTGCGTATTTTATCAGCTGGAATACCTTGCGCATAATGAGGTTCTCCAATGGTTGGATAATCCAATAAAAGCTTCATTTTATCCCCGCTAATGTCAAATAATTGTGCACTTTGCGCTAATTCCGGGCCAGTTGGTAAAAAGCGGTCTTTAGTGATTTTATTATAAACCACCATATATTTTCCAAATGGTTTCTCTGTATTGCCTCCCGGAATCATTAAATGCCCTGGAGAATAATAGGTGGCTTTTCTATCTAAAACTTTTAAATCTTTTATGCTCCATTTTACTACTTCAGAAGAAACAAACATTGTAGTATAGGCATTCCCTTTTCCGTCAAATTCGGTATGTAGCGGTCCTAAACCCGGTTTTTGAACTTCGCCATGAAGAGCGGCCTCATACTTAATCACAGGAATTCCTGCATAACTACCATCAAATTGTTTTTTGGCAATAGCATTTTTCAGTTTCGTAAAACTAAATACAGGAATAAGGGCTGCTAGTTTTCCACTTCCAACAATATATTCACCAGTTGGATCAATATCACACCCGTGTGGAGATTTAGGACAGGGAATCATATAACAGATATCTTTCAGTTCAGCAGCATCCAGAATCAATACTTCTTTCTTGATTTCAGATTTAGCCGTTTGGGTTTTCTCATCCCAGGTATTATGAACATAATTTGCCGGTACACGTTTTCCTTTTCCAGCTTTAATATACTCTTCAGCTTTTTTCCAATTGACGGCCATGATAAAATCCTTATCATTTTTAGAAGCGTTTACCTCAAGCAGGGTATTGGCCTGCTCAGTGTTGTAACAGGAGAAAAAGAACCAACCGTGAGATTCTTTTTTCCCCGGATGACTAAGATCAAAATTAACACCCGGAGTTACGATCTGAAAAGCAAGATCCAACTCTCCTTCTTTACCCACTTTTACAAAACTAAGGTGTCCTTTAAAGTTTTTCTTATATGTATTAATGGGTACATCTCCATCGTCATTATCTGCGGGAACGCTAAAACGGCTTGCCCCCACAATATACTCTGTGTTTTGCGTGATAAAAGGAGAAGAATGGTTTCCTCCACAATTTGGAAGCTCGATTATCTCAGCTGTTTTAAAAGTTTTCAGGTCAATACGTGCAATCCTTGGCGTATTATTGGCATTGGCAAAAAGCCAGCGCCCGTCAACTTCTCCATTGGTTTGAGATAAATCTAAATGATGCTGATCATCCCATGGCACATAACCATGCGAAGTATTCAACATGGCTTTTGTTTCTTCACTGTAACCATAGCCACTTTGTGGATCTTCTGAGAACACCGGCATAACCCTTAACAATCTACCGCTAGGAAGTCCATAAACACTTACCTGACCGCTGAAACCACCAGATACAAAATTGTAGAACTCATCATACTTACCTGGAGCAACGTAAACTTTTTGCGCAGCATCTCCATCGACAGTATCGCTGGAATCCTTGGGCTTGCAGGAAACAAAGAAGGCACAGCCTAACGCAACGGCAAAAACTGATTTTAATAATTTATTTTTCATAACATTCTCATTTGAATTTGAATTTTTTATTCTGGTTATTTCACGCCGTCGTTCTGGCGCATGTATTCAAGAATACTTCTGGCCTCATCATCGGTCAGACCTTGATTAGGCATACGAATCATACAGAGTTCTAATTGAGCCTGCAATTCAGGATCTTTATCAATCATAGGATCAGGATTGGTAATAAAATTCATAATCCATTGAGGAGTTCTGCGTCCTGTAACGCCTTTCCATCCAGGCCCTACCAATTTTTCATCTGTAGTTTTGTGACAGGATGTACATTTTACTTCGGCCACTTTTAATCCTTTTTCAGCCAGTGGCTGATCTAAGGAAGTACCAACTTCAACTGTAGAAAATTTTCCCAAGCCTCGTTTAGGATCGTATGATTCGGCGTCGGCTGTTTTTTCTGTAGCTGTAGGAGTTGAAAAATCCTGATCTGTATTCGATTTTTCTTTCCCACACGATACGAGCAAGAAAGAACCAAACATCGTTAATAAAAATAATCTGTTCATTACTAAGGTTTTTAATTTGTTAAACTTTAGAGCAAAATTCCAAAACTTGTATTACATAAAGTATGATCACAATCATAACATGAAAAAAAAGATCATTATACCTTCGTACTTTCAAAATACAGGTAATGAAATTTTGTATTTACATATTCCTTTTTGCAGTATTGTTCAGACCGCTATTTCCAATCTTGGATTACGCACTGAATTACAATTATATTTCTGCAGAATTATGCGAAAACAGGGATACTCCTAAACTAGAGTGTAATGGCAAATGCCATTTGAAGAAAGAGCTGGCAAAAGCCTTAAAAAATGAAACACCTTCCTCGAGTGAGAAAAAAGTTGAAATCACTGAAACTATTTTGCTATACTTTGAAAACATTCCCGTTTTTAATTTTCAAAACAACCAAAAAGTCATCTTAGAAATAAACTCACGATATAAAAATCTTTACGTTTATCTGAACACTTACTTTGTATTCCATCCCCCCATTTTCAAGTATTAATTTTTCGCTTATCTAATTTCTTCTCCTTCGGATTTGCATTCGACAGAAGCCTTACATCCATAATTTAAATTAATATTCAAATGAAAATTTTAAAACACATAGCCATTTTAGTGCTGTCCATTTCTCTGTTCTCATGCTCCTCAGATGATAATACCTCCACTCAGATTCCAATTGATGAAATCACCGGGCTGCAAAAAATTCAGGAAATATCCAATGACAATCATACTATAGAGCTTTATTCTCAAAGCGGTATTTTACTCCAGGGTTACAATCATATCACACTTAGAATTAAGGACAAAAAGACGAACAGCTATATTCAGGATGCCAAAATAAACTGGACACCTCTTATGCATATGGTTACAATGAAGCATTCTTGCCCAAAATCCGAAGTAATGAAAACTTCTGGCAAACAAACATTATATGAAGGTGACATTATCTTTCAAATGGCTCAAAATGATACTGAATACTGGGATCTTACAATTACATATACTGTAAATACCTTTTCTTACACAGCTGCTGATACTATTAAAGTTCTGGTATCTGCAAAAAAAACTGTAAGTACTTTTACAGGTACTGATGGCATTCGTTATTTGGTTGCCTATGTCGCTCCCCAAAATCCTAAAGTAGCCACGAACGATATTAGCGTTGGGGTTTATAAAATGCAGGATATGATGACGTTTCCTGTCGTGAATAATCTCAAAATAAAAATGGATCCAAGAATGCCCAGCATGGGTAATCACGGTTCGCCTAATAATACCGATTTAACACAATCTACAACCGATGGCTTTTACAACGGAAAACTTTCTTTGACAATGACTGGCTATTGGAAAATTAATCTTCAACTTTTAAATGCTTCGAATGATGTACTTAAAGGAGAGCCTGTAACGACAGAAAATCCTGCAAGCAGTCTTTTCTTAGAAATCGAATTCTAAATATTGAATACTAACAAGAAAGAGATAGTGAGCATTTATCTCTTTCTTATAATTACTTTATAATGAAAAATATAACAGAGATCCTTTTAGTTATCTTTTCGACAGTGTGCTGGGCACAGGAAAAAAAGAATGATACTCTTGCAGCTGTAAATCTCAATGAAATTATAGTTATAGGAAAAAAAACACCTTTGAATCTTAAACAGCCCAAATCGTTAACCTCTGTAGAAGATTATCTGATGGGTTCTTCAAAAATGAATATGATTAAAAGAGGTGCATATGCATGGGAACCTACGATTAACAATATGTCGACCGAGCGTACTGTAATTACCATTGATGGTATGCGGATTTTTGGTGCTTGTACCGATAAAATGGATCCTGTGACTTCTTATGTCGAGATTTCAAATTTATCTGAGGCAACAGTTGCCTCAGGTCAGCAGGCCAGCTGTCATGGCGCTACGATTGGAGGTTCGATAGATCTAAAACGAAATCAATATAAACACAGAAAAAACGGCTGGAATGGCAGTTTATCTTCTGGTTATGAAAGCAATAACCAGCAAAAGATTATTGGTGCCGCTTTAGGTTATACTGACAGTACCTTTTTTGCGCATGTTGATTTTATGCATCGTGATGCCGAAAACTACAAAGCGGGAAACGAAAAAGAAATTAATTTTTCTCAATTTACCAAGTACAATATTTCGGCAAATGCTGGCTATTTTATCGATAAGAAGAATGTACTGGAAACTTCGATTATTTATGATAAAGCTGTGAATGTTGGCTATCCGGCGCTTCCAATGGATGTTTTATTGGCAGAAGCTAAAATCATTTCATTGAGTTACAAGTACATTCCAGATTCTGGTGTTATTTCTGATTGGGAAACAAAAGGATATTTTAATACCATTATCCATAAAATGGATGATACTAAAAGACCAGCAGTTCTTATTCATATGGATATGCCGGGCTGGTCTGACACCTATGGTTTTTATTCTAAAATAAAAGGAAAACACGAAAATCATGAATTTCTAGCCGATTTGAATTCTTTTTATAATAAGGCGGTAGCCGAGATGACAATGTATCCTGCTGATCTAACTGAAAATCTGATGTTTATGTACACCTGGCCTGATGTTCGTACGCTATATAACGGATTATCATTAGAAGATAATATTACAATCTGTCCCGAAACCATTCTTAGAATCAGCACTAATCTAGGTTTTCATTCTAATACAGTAGCCAATGATTTTGGACTACAAAGCCTTCGTATTTTTTATCCTGAAATGAATGCCACACAAAACCGATTCTTAAAAAGTCTCTCTGGAAATTATACCAAAAATGCTGGTAAACTTGAACTCGGATTTGGTTTGGCTTACGCCGAAAGAGCACCTTCTGTTTCTGAGGGCTATGGCTTTTATCTGTATAACAGTAATGATTTTTATGATTATATAGGAAATCCAAATTTGAAAAATGAAAAGGCTGTTGAAGGAAACTTGTCTTTTGGATTTAAAAACAGCCGACTAACTTCGAAAGTTACGGCTTCATATTTCCATATCTCAAATTATATCATCGGAAAAATTGATCCAAAAATACTGCCCATGACTATTGGAGCATCGGGTGTAAAAATCTACGACGCTATTAATTATGCTTCGATTTTTAATACTGATTTTAATCTGGAATACTTCTTTTTGCAAAACTGGAATATAAAAACACAGATCGCCTACAGTCTGGGTAAAGATGATCAGGAAAACGACCTTCCTTTTATAAGTCCGCTCCGATATTATGCCGGAATAGAGTTTAAAAAAGAAAAAATCAATGCGGGAATATTTGCCTCTGGAAATCTTGCACAAAATGACTTCGCAAAAGTATACGGGCAAACCAAAACACCCGATTACCTGATATTTAATATCAATGCAGGTTATAGCTTTAATTGGAATCAAAGCAAAATAAAAGCGCAAACAGGTATTGAAAATATTTTTGATAAATATTACGCTACTTTTTCAGACTGGAACAAAATACCACGAATGGGACGCAATGCTTTTATAAATCTTACTTATAGTTTTCACTAAGATTTGAAGCAAAATTAATCCGCCTTTATGATTAGAATCATAAACCAAAAAAAACGTTAGCCATACTTTTACAGTATTAAATTTCAATAACATTTAAAAACCAAAAACAATGAAAAAGTCTTTCAAGATTACCCTCGTAGCAGCCTTTGCAATTTTCAGTTTATTCTCATGCGGAAAAAAAGATTCAAAAGACATAGAAACAGTTGCAACACCCACAACTGAAGAAACTTACGAAGAAAATCCGATCGAAACCCCAGTCGCTACAAATGATCTTCAGATTGAGAGCAATGATCAAATGCAATATTCTGTAACTGAATTAAGAGCTCCCGCAGGAAAAATTACCCTTACACTAAAACATGTCGGCAAGATGGAAAAAATCGCAATGGGACATAATTTAGTAATTCTAAAACCTGGAACTGATATTTCTGATTTTGCACTTAAAGCTGTAGAGGCTAAAGACACAGATTACATACCAGCATCTGAAAAAGCAAAAGTAATTGCCCATACAAAAATAATTGGCGGCGGCGAAAGCGATGTTATCGAGTTTACAATAGACGAACCAGGAACTTACGATTTTATCTGTTCTTTCCCTGGACATCTATCGATGATGAAAGGAAAATTAATTGTAGAATAAAGCATTTTTTTAATAAAAAAAACTAAAATCATTATAATGAGCAAGGAAAAAAAACTATGGATAGGTTTTGCACTTGTGATGAGTATCTCTTTTTCTGTCTTAGGATATTACGGATATGAGATCTATCAGGAAGCACCTCCTATTCCAACCGAAATAGTCGGGCCAAACAACACCGTAATCTTTACCGCTGAGGAAATTAAGGATGGGCAGAATGTATGGCAAAGTATGGGTGGACAGGAAGTTGGTACTATTTGGGGACATGGTGCCTATGTAGCGCCAGACTGGACTGCAGACTGGCTGCATAGAGAAGCCGTGTTTATTTTGGATAAATTATCCGAAAAGGAATATGCAAAAACTTTTGCAGAACTGACAGAAGAGCAGCAGGCCACGATGAAAATCAGGCTACAAAATGATGTTCGTAAAAACACCTACGACAGTAGTACTGGCATCATAACCATTTCTCAAAACAGGATTGAAGCCATAGCCTATTTGAGTAAGTATTATGAAGGATTGTTTATGGATGATCCCAAATTTGAGACCCTACGTCATAATTATGCGATTCCAAAAATGTCTATAAAAGATCCGGAAAGAATGCATAAAATGAACGCTTTTTTCTTTTGGGCAACCTGGGCAACTGTAACAGAAAGGCCAAATCAGAAAATTTCATACACACACAACTGGCCATCTGATGAATTAGTTGGAAATGTGGCTACCAAAGATCTTCTGGTATGGTCAGGAGTTAGTATCATACTGCTGTTATTTTGCATAGGCGTTCTAATTTTTTATCATGTGCGATCAGGCGAAGATGAGCATTTCGAAATACCACTTCAGGATCCACTATTAAAACAAGGAATGACACCTTCGATGTTTCGCATAAAAAAATATCTTTGGGTCGTAAGTCTTTTAATTGTATTGCAAGTTGTAATGGGGGTCATTACTGCACACTACGGCGTAGAAGGAAACGGATTCTTTGGTATTCCGATGGATCAGATTCTGCCTTACGCAGTAACAAGAACCTGGCATACTCAACTCGCTACATTCTGGATAGCAACCGCTTGGCTTGCAACTGGATTATATATTGCACCGGCTGTTGCAGGTAAGGATCCAAAATTTCAAACATTTGGTGTTGATTTTTTATTCTATGCTTTAATTCTAATTGTACTAGGCTCAATGGTCGGACAATGGTTTGGGGTAATGCAGAAACTTAATTTGGTAGAAAACTTCTGGTTTGGTCATCAGGGTTACGAATATGTAGATTTAGGTCGATTCTGGCAAATATTCCTTCTTGTAGGATTGTTTCTTTGGCTGGCATTAATGGTTCGTCCTTTACTTCCGGTACTGAAGAAA
>CBFGNY010000082.1:0-18498 GCA_965650235.1 uncultured Flavobacterium sp.
AAATTTATTGGAATATATTGCCCGAATCGTTGTAAACACAAGAGAAAACGCCTTTTTATATTTAGGAGCTTCGCCTCGTGCCTCTATCGCAATTCTGAATGCATCCAAAGGTTTTGCAGCCATTCGCGGCCGTGATTTTGTAACTCCTGAAGATATTAAAGAAGCTGCTGTTCCGGTTTTACAACATCGTGTAATTGTGGCTCCGGAACGTGAAATGGAAGGAATTACAAGTTCTGAAATCATTAAACAGATTATTGAAGCTGTAGAGATTCCGAGATAGTTGAAAGTTATGAGTTATGGGTTATGAGTTAACCTGAAACCTGAAACAACAAAAAACTTGAAACTTAAATCAATGAAATTCATAAAAAGTTTATATCTCAATAACTTCTTTTTCTATGTGCTTTTGGGCATTATAGGATTGTTTATTTGTGCTTTTATTTTTCCGAATTTATATAATGGAGCCTGGTTTGTGGTTTTAGTACTGGTTACTTTTCTGGCACTGGATATTTTGATTTTATATATTACCAGAACCGGAATCGAAGCATCAAGAGAAATGCCTGAAAAACTTTCGAATGGTGATTTAAATCCAATAAATATTTCAATCAAAAATCATTATACGTTCCCAGTTTCGGTTAAAATTATTGATGAAATTCCGTTTCAGTTTCAAGTGCGTGATTTCAAAATAGTAAGAACTATTAAAGCTTCTGCTCAGGATAAAATTGCATATGATTTGCGTCCAACAGAGCGTGGAGAATATTACTTTGGAAATCTAAATATTTACGTTTCTTCGCCTTTAAAATTGATTTCAAGACGTTTTACTTTCGATAAAGATAAAATGGTTCCTACGTATCCCTCCTATATTCAATTGAGAAAATACGATTTACTGGCTTTCTCGAATAATTTATACCAATACGGAATCAAGAAAATCCGCCGAATAGGACATACAATGGAATTTGAGCAAATTAAGGAATATGTTCAGGGCGACGATCTTAGAACTTTAAACTGGAAAGCCACCGCAAAGAAAAACGCTTTGATGGTCAATCAGTTTCAGGACGAAAAATCACAATCGGTTTATCTGGCAATTGACAAAGGCCGCGTAATGCAAATGCCTTTTAATGGTTTGAGTTTGTTGGATTATGCCATAAACTCAACTTTGGTTCTGGCAAATGTGATTCTGAAAAAACAAGACAAATCAGGAATTTTTGCTTTCTCTAAAAAAGTAGAAAACAGAGTTTTTGCCGAAAAAAGAGGTTCACAAATGCAAAAAATCCTGGAGACTTTATACAACGTCAAAACAGACTTTTTTGAAAGTGATTACAGTCGTTTGTATGTCGATATCAAAAAGAACATCAATCAGAGAAGTTTGATTATTTTGTATACGAATTTTGAAACCATGGATGGTTTAAATCGCCAAATTCCGTATTTAAAAGGAATTGCAAAAAGTCATTTGTTAGTTGTCGTTTTCTTTCAAAACACAGAACTCAACGAAATCATCAATAAAAAAACTGATACCATTCAGGAAGTTTATGATAAGGTTATTGCCGAAAAATTCATGTTTGAAAAACGTTTGATTGCAAATGAATTGAAGAAATATGGAATCCATGCTGTTTTAACACAGCCTGAGAATCTTACTTTGGATGCAATTAATAAATATCTGGAGATTAAGTCGAGAGGAATTTTGTAAAGTGGTAATTATGTAAGTTCTGAATAATCATTACAATATTGAAATAGATTACTTTTATTGTTATAAAATATAGGCACGTTTAGATTACATCTTAAACTATTGCAAGTTTTAATTTAAATTCTTCTAAAATATAATAATGAAAAGATTAATTTTAAATGCACTAATTTTAGTGACACTTTCATCTACTGCCCAAAAAACTGAAAACATTATTATCATAACCACAGATGGTTTTAGATGGCAGGAAGTTTTCAAAGGACTTGATACAGAAATTGCCAATGATAAAGATTTTAATCAAGATGACCGTGATTATATTTTTAAAAAATACGGAAGCTCAGATTTTAAGGAATCACGACAAAAAATAATGCCCTTTTTATGGACTAATATAGCTTTGAAAGGGCAAATATATGGTAATCGCATTTTCAATAATAAAGTAAATGTTTCTAATTCATATTCGGTAAGCTATCCTGGCTATAGTGAAATCATGACTGGAAACGCAGACTCAAAAATTAACTCAAACGATTATAAAGAAAATCCAAATGTTAACGTTTTGGAATTTTTGAATAAACAGCCAAAGTTAAAGGGAAAAGTTGCTGCTTTTGGTGCGTGGAATGCATTTGATAGAATTTTAAACGAAAAAAGGAGCGGTTTCCCAGTTATTTCAGCATTTGATCAAGTTGGAGGAAGTAATCCAACAGCAACTGAAAAATTATTAAATAAAATGCGAAATGATTCTTATAAACCATTTCATGAAGATGAATGCCTGGACGTTTTTACTCATTATGAAGCAATGAACGAACTTAAAACCAAAAAGCCAAAGATACTTTACATAGCTTATGGAGAAACTGATGCATGGGCAGATTCAGGTCGTTACAGGTCGTATCTTGACGCAGCAAATCAGGTCGATACGTGGTTAAATCAAATTTGGGAGTTTGTACAAAAAGATCCACAATACAAAAACAAAACTACTTTACTGATTACAGTTGACCATGGACGTGGTGATAAAAAAAAGACAGAATGGACCAGTCATGGCCGAAAAGTTGAAGATTCATCAGAAATATGGTTTGCGATAGTAGGCCCGCAAATTGCACCAAAAGGCGAAATGAAGACAGAAACACAACTCTATCAAAAACAATTTGCACAAACCATTGCTAAAATTATGGGCTATACTTTTACAGCGGATCATCCTGTTGCTAATGAAGCTAAGGAAGTATTTGATAAGTAAGAGTTTTTGCCACTAATTACACGAATTTTCACTAATTTTTATTCATATTATGCTGAAAAATAATTCATGAAAATTCGTGTAATTCGTGGCAAACTTTTTTATTTAAGCTAGCAAACCTACAAGGTTTCGAAAACCTTGCAGGAAGAAAAAAACCTCTGTATCTTTGAGCCTTTGCAACTTTGAGCCTCTAAAAAAATGAAACAAATCTCTTCAGTACAAAATCCGTTTATAAAATCACTTGCCTTATTGCAGGAAAAATCAAAAGCACGCAAACAAACCGGAACTTTTTTGATTGAAGGATTACGTGAAATTTCATTGGCATTAAAAGGCGGTTACGAAATAGAAACTGTCTTGTTTTTACCTGAATTGGTTGCTGAAGTTCAGATTTCAAAACTGGTTAATTTGCCCTTTCAAATTATAGAAATCAACAAGGAAGTCTATCAAAAACTGGCGTATCGCGACACAACCGAAGGTATTTTGGCTGTAGCCAAAACCAAATCACTGCAACTATCAGATTTAAAATTATCTGAAAACCCATTAATTTTAGTAGCCGAAGCTCCTGAGAAGCCCGGAAATATTGGTGCACTTTTACGTACTGCAGATGCTGCAAATCTGGATGCCGTTTTGATCGCAAACCCCAAAAGTGATTTATACAATCCAAATATTGTTCGCTCAAGTGTTGGTTGTTTGTTTACCAATCAGATCGCAACCGGGACAACAGCAGAAATTATCACTTTTTTGAAAGAAAAAAAAATTGATTTTTACTGTGCCACTTTACAAAATTCTACTTCTTATCACACACAGGATTTTACTACTCCAACCGCTTTGGTTGTAGGTACAGAAGCGACAGGTCTTACTCAGGAATGGCGTGACGCTGCAACACAAAACATCATCATTCCGATGCAGGGCGAAATTGACAGTATGAATGTGTCTGTTGCTGCCGCGATTTTGATTTTTGAAGCCAAGCGACAAAGAGGTTTTTAGGTTCGTGAAAATGTGAAATTGCATTTTACTACTTATGAAAACCAATGCCTTAGCCCCGATAGAAATGAAAATCCTTTTGTGGCGGGGTTCGCCACAAAAGATTGTAATGGATAGCGGGAATAGCTTCTTGTACTTCTTTAAGGTTTCGGCAGATAATTTGGCTTTTATTACAAAGAAATAAAGTTAGATTTCAACAATCTTTAAATCTAAAAACAGAACTCCATTCCCTTGCGTATATTCCAACTAATGCTTATTTTTAGGACTTGAACTATGCCTTTATGACAGAAATAGATATTGAAAAAGAAAACAAAGCAATTGCCCAGGAATACAAGGAATTACTCAGAATCAGTTACCAAACCTTAACTCCTACAGATAAAAAGCTTATTCGGAAGGCTTTTGATGTTGCCGTTGATGCCCATAAGGAACAAAGACGTAAATCTGGAGAAGCGTATATCTTTCATCCTATTGCAGTTGCGAAAATAGTTGCCTCAGAAATTGGTTTGGGAGCGACCTCTATTGCTGCGGCCTTATTGCACGATGTTGTTGAAGATACGCCTATAACTGTTGAAGATATTGAACGTCTGTTCAATCCAAAAGTAGCGCAATTAGTCGAAGGACTGACCAAAATATCGATGGTTCAAAAAGATCTTAATGCTTCGATGCAAGCAGAGAATTTTAGAAAAATGATCCTGACTCTGAACGATGATGTACGCGTTATCTTGATCAAATTGGCCGATCGTCTCCACAATATGCAAACTATGGATTCTATGGTGGAATACAAACAAACCAAGATCGCATCAGAAACCTTGTACATTTATGCTCCCCTCGCCCATCGTTTGGGGCTTTATAACATAAAAACTAAACTAGAAGATTTAGGATTAAAATACACAGAACCAGCAGTATTCGAAGATATTGTCAGCAAAATAAGGGAAACAAAAGAAGAACAGGATGCTTACATCAAAGATATTTCGGATGTTTTGAAAAAATCTCTGGATGCTGAAAATATTGATTATATCATAAAAGGCCGCCCTAAATCTATCTATTCGATTCGTCGTAAAATGCGCTCTCAAAATGTAAGTTTTGATGAGGTTTACGACAAATTTGCGCTTCGAATTGTCTATAAATGCGATTCTCATGATGAAAAGTTCATTGCCTGGAAAATATATTCTATCGTAACAGATCATTACAGGCCTAGTCCAAGTCGTTTGCGTGATTGGATTTCATCACCCAAATCTACAGGTTACGAAGCTTTGCACATAACCGTTATGGGACCAAAAGGACGTTGGGTTGAAATTCAGGTTCGAAGTGAGCGAATGGATGAAATTGCAGAAAAAGGATATGCAGCGCATTACAAATACAAAAATGGAGCATCAGAAGAAAGTGGTTTAGATATATGGCTTAACTTGCTTCGTGAGGCTTTGGAAAATTCTGAAACCAATGCGGTTGATTTTGTGGAAGATTTTAAAATGAACTTATATTCACAGGAAATCTTTGTTTTTACACCAAAAGGAGAAATAAAATCATTACCAAAAGGTGCTACTTCACTGGATTTTGCTTTCAGTATTCACTCGGAAATTGGAATAAAAACCAGAGGAACCCGTGTGAACGGAAGGCTTGTACCGCTAAACCACGAATTAAAGAGCGGTGATCAGGTCGAAGTTATTACCTCTGCCAACCAAAAACCTACTGTCAACTGGTTAGAATATGTAACCACTTCACGAGCAAAAAATAAAATCAAAAACGTTCTTAACGAGAACACTAAAAAAATTGCAGAAGAAGGAAAAGAATTACTTACCAGAAAACTGAAACATTTAAAAATAACCATCAATGAACAGGTTACGAACGAATTAGTTAATTTTTTCAGGCTTAAAACCAGTTTAGATTTATTTTACAGAGTTGGTATAGGCGCAATTGAAAATCAACAGTTAAAAGATTACGCTGCTCAAAAGAGCAATTCTATTATCAATTTCTTTAAAAATAAAATCAAGCGAAGTAAGGATACTGCAGATGAGGATATTCATAAACCTGTAATCAGCAGTAATTATGACATGCTGGTTTTTGGCACCGAGCATGACAAACTTGATTATAAACTTTCTCAATGCTGCAACCCAATTCCTGGCGATGATGTTTTTGGATTTGTTACCATAAATGATGGAATAAAAGTACACAAAAAAGATTGTCCCAATGCAATTGGAATGCAATCGAACTACGCTTACCGCATCATGAGCGCCAAATGGACTGATTCGTCACAGGAAGAATTTAAAGCTATTATCAACATTACCGGAATGGATGTTTTAGGGCTTACCAATCAGCTTACCAAAGTAATTTCGAACAATATGAGCGTAAATATCCAGAGTATTTCACTGAGTACCGATGCCGGAATTTTTCATGGCCAGATTGCTGTAATTGTAAAAAACAATACCATTCTGAAAAAAATGATCAATGCTATTAAAAAAATTGACGGTGTTGATAAAGTAACCAGAGAATACAGAACCTAACTTTTTAACGAGTTAGAGAAAGGTTTTATAACTAAACTTTAAACCCGAAACTTTTATTCATTAAAAATAAAAAATTATCTTTGCAGGATATGACACTCATTTCAACTGACAACACTAAGAATCAAGAAATTGTAAAAAATGTTTTTACAATGTATCTTGAACAAAAAGGGCATCGCAAAACTCCTGAGCGTTATGCTATACTTCAGGAAATTTACGATAGCGAAGAACATTTTGACATAGAAAACCTTTATATCAAAATGAAAAACAAAAACTATCGTGTGAGCAGAGCAACTTTATACAACACGATTGAGTTATTGCTAGACTGCGCTTTGGTTAGAAAACATCAATTTGGGCAAAATCAGGCTTACTACGAAAAATCGTATTTCGATAAAAATCATGATCATATTATCATGACCGATTCTGGTGAAGTAATTGAATTTTGCGACCCAAGAATTCAAACCATCAAAAAAACAATCGAAGAAATATTTGATATCGAAATTACGAATCATTCACTTTATTTCTACGGAAACAAAAAACAAAAAGAATAATCCGAAAGGCATTATCCAAAGGACAAAAAAAAATTAACTACATAATCAGTAGGGCAACTTCGATTGCCCCAACACAAATTAAAACAGAATGACCGTAGATTTATTACTAGGATTACAATGGGGAGATGAAGGCAAAGGTAAAATTGTTGACGTTCTTACCTCAAATTATGATATTATTGCACGTTTTCAAGGAGGACCAAACGCAGGACATACATTAGAATTTGACGGAATTAAGCACGTACTAAGAACCATTCCTTCCGGAATTTTTCATAAGAATTCTATTAATATCATCGGAAATGGTGTTGTAATTGATCCGGTAGTTTTTCAAAAAGAAATCGAAGGTTTAGAGAAATTCAAACTTGACATCAAAAGCAAGCTGATTATTTCCAGAAAAGCACATTTGATTTTACCAACCCATCGTTTACTTGATGCAGCTTCTGAAGCATCGAAAGGAAAAGCAAAAATTGGCTCTACTTTAAAAGGAATTGGCCCAACTTATATGGACAAAACCGGCAGAAACGGATTGCGTGTTGGAGATGTAGAATTAGAAGATTTCAAAGAGCGTTACAGAGCATTAGCAGACAAACATGAAGCCATGATTGCTTTTTATGATGTTGCGATTCAATATAACTTAGAAGAACTTGAAAAAGAGTTTTTTGAAGCTATCGAAGAATTAAAAAAATTAGATTTTATTGACAGTGAAGAATATATGTACCAGGCTCAAAAAGCAGGCAAGTCTATTCTATGCGAAGGAGCTCAGGGATCTTTATTAGATGTGGATTTTGGAACTTATCCTTTCGTTACTTCATCAAACACTACTGCTGCAGGAGCTTGTACTGGTTTAGGAATTGCTCCTAACAAAATCAAAGAAGTTTACGGAATTTTTAAAGCTTACGTTACCCGTGTTGGCAGCGGACCTTTTCCAACGGAACTTTTTGACGAAGTGGGTGCTACAATGGCAAGAGTTGGAAACGAATTCGGATCTGTTACAGGAAGACAAAGACGTTGTGGATGGTTAGATCTTGTAGCTTTAAAATACGCTGTTCAGGTAAACGGAGTAACACAGTTAATGATGATGAAAGGCGATGTTCTTTCTGGATTCGAGACTTTAAAAGTTTGTACGGAATACAATTATAAAGGGCAAAATATCTCTCACTTTCCTTACAACATCGAGCCGGAAAATGTAACTCCGGTTTATAAGGAATTTAAAGGATGGAAAGCTGACTTAACGGGACTGACAACTTATGAGCAATTGCCAATCGAACTTAAACAATATATTGAGTTTATTGAAGAAGAAGTTGGGGTACCAATCAAGATTGTATCAGTTGGGCCAGACAGAAAACAAACAATAACAAAATAAACATATCCAGACGCCCTGATAATCAGGGCGTTTTTTTTTATATTTTTTACTATGAGAAAAAATCCAGAAATTGAGATCAAGGAAATCAAGTTACTATCAGACAATTGGTATATTTTAAATAAGGTAACATACAGCTATAAAAAAGAAAATGAAGCACCACAAACTCATATCCGTGAAATTTATGACCGCGGAAATGGTGCAGCCATTTTATTATATAATTCAGGTAAAAAAACAATTATTCTGACACGACAATTTCGATTACCGACTTTCCTTAATGGAAATAAGACCGGAATGATGATTGAAGTTTGCGCTGGTCTTCTGGATGAAGAAAATGCTGAACAAGCCATTATCCGCGAAACAGAAGAAGAAACAGGTTATCGTTTAACGAAAGTACAAAAAGTAATTGAAACCTACATGTCACCGGGATCTGTAACAGAAATCCTGTACTTATTTGTTGGAGAATATGACGAAACTATGAAAGTTGACGAAGGTGGAGGATTAGATGCTGAACAGGAAAACATTGAAGTTCTTGAATACACTTTTGATGAAGCTTATGCGATGATTGAATCCAGAGAAATTACAGATGCTAAAACTATTATGCTGTTGCAGCATGCTAAAATAAAGGGATTGCTCTGATTTCTCAAAAAAATGAATTACCTAAAAAAATGCATCATGATTTAAATGTTAATAAAATAAACTATTTCAAAAATTCTGTAATTCATCTAAAAAGGAAAAAAAATAACTTTACTCTACTAAAAAACCTAATTTATGAGAAAGTTATATTACACATCAAATATTCTACTTTTATTAATTCTAACTCTACTGGTTTCTTGTAATGAAAGCAAAAAGACAAGAACTGGTGAAGAAACAAAAACACGTAAAACAATTGAATATAAAAAACCTAAATCTGTAGGTTTTCATTTTGAAAAAACAAAACAATGGCTTGATTCAATTAATAGCGATTCAACAAAGCTTAGTATTGCCTATGTTATAAACAGGACTGACAAAGTAAATCTTGCTAAAATGGACTCAATTATTGTTCCTGAAGATTTTACAGGAGATTTAGTTTACTACCTTCCATTTCCATTGCATGTTTCAGCATTAGAAGAAGTTTCTAAAATCATCATATTTTCCTATCCAACACAAACATTTGCTGCTTATGAAAACGGTGAATTGGTTTATACAGGTCCAACAAATATGGGAAGAAAAAAAGACCCTACTCCTACGGGATTATTTTTCACCAACTGGAAAGCTGAAAAAACGACCAGTACTTTTAATGACGAGTGGGAATTAGAGTGGAACTTCAATATTGAAAACAAATTGGGAGTTGGTTTTCATGAATATGAATTACCAGGCTATCCAGCTTCGCACTCCTGTCTGCGTTTATTAGAAAAAGACGCTAAATACCTTTACAAATTTGCTGACGAATGGATTTTAAAAGACAAGGAAAATGTAAAAGTAAAAGGAACACCCGTAGTTGTTTTTGGAAATTTTCCTTTTGATGGACCAAAACCTTGGCTAGAATTGGTAAATGACCCGAAAGCATTAAATATTTCTGAAAGCGAAATAGAAACTCAGGTAAAACCATTTATTCAGGAGATTTTGGAAAATCAAAAATTAAGAGAAACAGAAAAAATGACGGCTAAACTTTAATTAAGAAATTTAAGGCAAATCCGTTATTCTCTTAGAATCAGGTAATCTAATCTTTGCGCTTAGAGATTCCTAAGGAATACAAAATAAAGTAAATGAAAAGGCGCAAGAATCAACCTCTTACGCCTTTTTCGATATATTAAAACCCAAAAAATTATCTTGAATAATTTGGAGCTTCTTTTGTAATTGTAACGTTGTGTGGATGGCTCTCTGTAATTCCGCTTGACGTAATTCTAACAAAACGCCCTGATTCCTGTAAAGTAGGAATATCTTTAGAACCACAGTAACCCATTCCGGCGCGAAGACCTCCAATGAACTGAAGCATACTTTCGTTTAATTCTCCTTTGTAAGGAACACGCCCCACAATTCCTTCCGGAACTAATTTCTTTACATCATCTTCAACATCCTGGAAATAACGGTCTTTAGAACCTGTCTGCATGGCTTCAACAGAACCCATTCCGCGGTATGATTTGAATTTTCTACCTTCAAAAATAATAGTTTCACCCGGGGATTCTTTTGTTCCTGCCAATAATGAACCCAACATTACACAGTCGGCACCTGCAGCAATAGCTTTAGGAATATCACCTGTATAACGAATTCCACCATCAGCGATAACCGGAACTCCGGTTCCTTTGATAGCCGCAGCCACTTCAAGAACAGCTGAAAACTGAGGAAAACCAACACCTGCAACAATACGGGTTGTACAGATAGAACCAGGTCCGATTCCTACTTTTACTCCATCGGCACCATTTTCTACCAAATATTTAGCAGCTTCGGGAGTAGCAATGTTTCCAACGATAACATCTATTTGAGGGAACTTACTTTTTACTTCTTTCAATGTATTTACAACACCTTCCGTATGACCGTGAGCCGTATCAATAATGATGGCATCAACACCAGCAGCAACTAATGCACCTGCTCTTTCTACAGCATCACCTGTAACACCAATGGCTGCAGCTACTCTTAAACGTCCAAAAACATCTTTGTTTGCAATTGGTTTTTGAGTCAGTTTGGTGATATCTCTAAAAGTGATTAAACCAACTAATTCATTATTAGCGTTGATAACCGGTAATTTTTCGATTTTGTGACCTTGTAAAACTACTTCGGCCTGTTCTAATGAAGTTCCTTCTGAAACAGTTACTAAATTTTCACTTGTCATTACCTCAACGATTGGTCTTGCTCCGTTTTTTTCGAAACGCAAATCACGATTTGTAACAATTCCTTTTAGGATTCTGTTTTCGTCAACGATTGGAATCCCGCCAATTCCGAATTCTTTCATGGCAGCTTTTGCGTCTGCAATCGTTGAATTCATTGGTAATGTAACCGGATCGATAATCATTCCTGACTCTGCACGTTTTACTTTTCGAACTTTTGCAGCTTGTTGCTCGATGGTCATGTTTTTATGTAAAACACCAATTCCGCCTTCTTGTGCCATAGCGATTGCCATTGCGCTTTCGGTAACTGTATCCATAGCAGCAGATACAATTGGAACGTTTAGTGTTATGTTTCTTGAGAATTTAGATTTGATACTCACTTCGCGGGGAAGCACATTCGAGTAGTTAGGTACTAATAATACATCATCGTAAGTTAAACCTTCGCCGATAATCTTGGAGTTGTGTGCTATCATGTTGCAATTTGTAGTTGAATTGCGTGCAAATATAGTGAATAAATTGGAAACTTGCCTATTAACTTATTCAGATTTTTTTTGAAGCCTTAACGAAATCGTTACCTTTCAGCCCTAGCCCGGATGGAAATGAAAAGCCGTGAGAGGCAAAAACACATTTTTTTCCCGGATTTAAAAAGCGACCAGCGGAAGCTCTTTTAAAGCCTTTGGAAAAAAGTGTTTTTGCCCGAATGCTTGCAATGTACAGCCGGAATAGCTTCTTATTTTTTAACCATATAAGTAATATAAATAATTTAAGTTTTCTTTTTTGAGTGTATGGCTAATCTTTGAAGACAAATATAAATATGAACTTACATTACTTATATGGTAAAAAATTATTCAGTGTCTTTAAAGATAAAATTGACCCCTAATTGAAATGCCATGCTATTGGCTTTTGTAACGTCATTGTACTCCAATATATTGTCTGCAAGGAAATAGAGATTTACTTTTCCTATTGTTCCTGAAACTCCCAAACCAATATTTTTATAAGAAAAAGAATCGAGCGTATAAGTTGTTTTGAATTCTAAGTTTTTTAAAACCCTCCGTTTATAAAATGCTGTAAGAGCAATAAATGGATTTTTGGGCATTGTCATGGCAAAAAATTGAGCTCCAACGGCATTTACATACTGTCGTTCGCCTGGCGATTTACAACTACAATCGTCATCGAATCTGGATTCACCAAATGAATACTGGACAGACGTATTAAACTTTATCGGCCTCCAGGTTGTATATTTATTATATAGTGTATCTCGCGGAATGGCTTTTTCGAATTCATCCAAAACATTTTCCGGCTCATCTGTAAAATCGAAACTTGGATTTACGCCATCATATTCATATCTGCCTTTGTATGTAAGGGTTTCGATATCTTTGGTATGCCTGATAAAACCAACATCTATAACACTTGCCGTAAACTGAAGATTTTTTTTAAAGTAATACGTAATTCCAGCATCAAAACCCAAACCCAGACTACCGTTGAAAAAGGTATTGTGCAGGATGTCATTTGCTACATTTCCATCATATTCATCTTTTGTAAAAGCAGCAATTCCGGAGGTTTGTAATTCTAAATTAGACGAAATAATTTGGTAGTAAACATTTGTATCAGGAGTTCCGTTTGTGGTATAAATAAATCCGGAATTTTTAGCGGAAGAAGCATTGGCACCGCTTGAATACAACTTGACTCTCCCGCCCAGCACCAAATTTTCCTTTACTTTTTTATGAAAACCAACATGGAAAACCGAAAGCACTTCGGCACGTAAATTTATATCTCCCAAATCGAATGATTTTCCAATATGGTCGCGATTTCCGTCCAAAGCCAGGATTGCCATATCTTTCGGAACATACATTAAAAAATCAAATTCCTGATACGCCCCGAAAGAAATATAAGATTTACTGTTTTCACCGCCAACTCTGAATCCTCCTGAAAACAATTCGAGTTGTTGGTTGGCGTATACTTTATCTTTGTTAGTTGATTTATTGACAATATTACGTATTTTATCATTAAAATCTACACCGTTATCAGCAAACAAATCATAAGCTGAAAAACTATTCGAACCTAAATTAGCCGAAATACCGGATAATACCGGGAATCCAAAATAGTATTTATAGGAAACATCCGCACCCGGATTTACAAGTAATGATTGCGGAATCGACGTAAAATTGTATAAAATTTGTTTATTTTGCGAAAAACAAATCATCTGACTGAATACTAATATGATTAGATATACCCTTCTCATTTTACTCTTCAATTACAAAATACAACGTTGCATCAGAACGAAGTTTTAGATTTCCTAAACTATTTTCGTTTAGCGGAGGACCTGCTGCCATTGTTATTACAAAACCTATTTTTGCAGTTCTTTTAAGATTAGCCAAACGCTGATTTTCGAAAACTTCCTTAAAATTCAGAACATTAGTGCCGCCAGAATAAGCCTGAACATTAAAACTTAGTGTTTCAATGGTATTGTTTTGGGCATCGATTAGCACTAAATCAATTTTATATGCCCTATTAATTGTATTGGTTATTTCGAAATTAAATTCAGTCTTCATTAAATCGTCCCGCATGAGCGAGTTTCTGAAAGGATTAAAATCCTGAGCATCAAAAGCAATGTTTAACTCGCTTCCATTATCCACAAAATCATTTGCCGGAATATTGAAATAGGTCAAATTAGCTACGGCAACCGGCTCTAATTTCAGGTCATCAATTTGGTCAAAATCCAAATCACTTGAGCATGAGAAACTCAAAAATATTAAAACTAAAATTCCTATAATTTTACTTATGCCTGATGATTTCATAACTAAAAACTTTTAAGTCACTAGAAAACAACGCACTTTAACAATCACTTATTGTGACTGTTATAGTAAATATACGAAAAATCTTAGTGAAATTTACCAAATAATTTTGACGCTTCATTATAAGCACTTTCAAAACTTAAAGAGTTCAGACCTGTAGTTTTTTTATTGGCTGTAAAATACGAGATTAGTTTTTCTGTAGGCATATTTCCGGTTAATTTATCCGTTGCCATTGGGCAGCCGCCAAAACCCTGAATCGCACCATCAAAACGCGTACAGCCTGCTTTGTGTGCAGCATCAATTTTTTCGAACCAGCTATTGGGTGTGGTGTGCAAGTGCGCCCCAAACTCTATTTGAGGATATTTAGGAATTAAATTTGAGAAAAGATAGGTAATCACTTCGGGAGTTGAGCTCCCAACAGTATCAGAAAGCGATAAGATTTTCACCCCCATTTCAGATAATTTTTCTGTCCATTCACCTACGATTTCAACATTCCATGGATCTCCATACGGATTCCCGAAACCCATAGAAAGATAGGTAACCACTTCTTTGTTTTTTTTATCGGCGATTTCCAGAATCTCTTCAAGGGTAACTAAAGACTGCGCAATGGTTTTATGTGTATTTCGCATTTGGAAATTCTCAGAAATCGAAAAAGGAAATCCTAAATATCGAATTACTTCATATTGCGAAGCTGTTTCTGCCCCCTGTGTATTTGCTATAATGGATAAAAGTTTGCTTGTCGTTTGTGACAAATCAAGTTGAGCCAAAACCTCAGCGGTATCCTGCATCTGCGGAATCGCTTTAGGAGATACAAAACTTCCAAAATCTATTGTATCAAAACCCACTCTAAGCAAAGCCTGTATGTAAGAGACCTTATTTTTAGTTGGAATAAAGGTTTTGATACCTTGCATGGCATCGCGGGGACATTCGATAATCTTGATCTCTTTATTCAAAGCTAAATCTTTTGTGAAGGCTAAGTTAGCTTCTTTTTTAAAGAAATAAAAACTATAAATTTCATTAATTTAAGTATTACTCAATATCGTAATAAATTATAATATTACCGATAAACGTAATATAGCCTTATATTACCAAAAAATGTAATAACTTAAAATATTTTATATATATTTGTAATATAAAATTTATTTATTTTTAATTATATTTGAATTATGACGAGCGTAATTACAGGGGATATAATTGATTCCAGAAAGCAAAAATCGAAAGACTGGGTTGAAGATTTGAAAAAAATCTTATCTACATTTGGGGAAACACCAAGTCAATGGGAGGTATACAGAGGTGACGAATTTCAAATTGAAATACAAAATCCTGAAGAAGCTTTATTAACCGCTATTTTGATTAAAGCACATTTGAGAGCAATAAAATTAGATGCACGAATGAGTATCGGTTTTGGAGACAAAACGCATAATGCCGGGAAAATATCTGAAAGTTATGGAAGTGCTTTTATAAATTCAGGAGAACTTTTTGAAACTTTAAAAAAACAAAAAGTAACTTTAGCCATGCGAACAGGCGATGCAATTATAGATGAAAAAATGAATTTGATGATTCAGCTGGCGTTGACCTTTATGGACAAATGGTTAGCGCAATCAGCTGAATTTGTTGCTGTTGCCATCAAAAATCCAACTTTATCCCAAGAAGAACTGGGGCAAAAATTAGGGATTAACCAAGCTGCAGTAAGCAGAAGACAAAAGCGTGCGGAGTTTGATTTGGTTATGCATTTAGACCGTTATGTTAGAATACAAATAAAACAACTTTCAGCCTCATGATTTTATTTATAAAACTATTGTTAGTGCATTTGTTGGGTGATTTTATCTGGCAGCCCAATTCCTGGGTAATTGACAAGGAAGCTAAAAAACATAAAAGCATTTTCCTTACCCTTCATATTCTATTACACGGAGTTTTAGCTGCAGTTTTGGTGGGAGAAATTCAGTTTATACCTTATGCGGTTTTAATTGCTGTTACGCATGGTATCATTGACCTCATCAAATTAAGTTTTCAGAAACCCAAAACAAAACGTACCTGGTTTGTTGCAGACCAAATCACACATATTTTGATTTTAATTGGAGTTGTACTTTTATATGAAAACAAAAGCATCATTTACTTTTGGCAGATCAATGAATTTTGGATTTTGGCCACCGGAATATTACTTTTAACCAAACCTGCTTCTATCTTTATTAAAACCATTATTTCTATTTGGAGCCCTGAAAGCCAGAATAGCAATCAGGATAATTCGCTTGCCAATGCAGGTAATTACATTGGTATTTTAGAACGTTTATTTGTATTTGGTTTTATCTTAACCGGGCATTTTGAAGCCATCGGATTTTTATTGGCTGCAAAATCCATATTTAGGTTTGGAGATTTAAAAGAAGCAAAAGACCGAAAACTTACCGAATATGTACTGATTGGCACTCTGATTAGTTTTGGAATCTCAATACTGACAGGATTAATTGTTCAGGCTCTTCTTTTACAATTGTCTTAAAACTTTTTTGTTTATTGCTTTTATCAAAGCCGGGCCTTCGTAAATAAAACCGGTATACAATTGTACCAAACTTGCGCCGGCATTCAGTTTTTCGATAGCATCATCTGCAGAATGTATTCCTCCTACTCCAATAATCGGAAACGCTTTATTACTTTTTTCTGAAAGGAAACGAATCACTTCTGTAGAACGTTTGGTTAATGGTTTTCCTGACAAACCTCCCATTTCAGATTTATTTGCAGATTGCAATCCATCTCTTGAAATTGTGGTATTTGTCGCAATGACACCTGCAATCTGTGTTGTTTTTACAATGTCAATAATATCCAGTAATTGTTCGTCTGTCAAATCCGGAGCTATCTTTAAAAGAATTGGCTTTACTTTTTGAGTGCTTGTTTTTTGCTTTTCAATATTTCTGTTTTGCAAAGTCTGCAACAAAGCTGTCAATGGTTCTTTGTCTTGTAAAGCTCTTAAATTTGGTGTATTTGGTGAACTCACATTCACCACAAAATAATCGACATGATCAAATAAAGCATCAAAACAAATGATATAATCATCAACGGCATTTTCGTTTGGAGTCACTTTATTTTTTCCAATATTTCCTCCAATTAAAACTCCTGAATTCTTTTTTAAACGCTCAACCGCTTCCAGAACCCCGCCATTATTAAAACCCATTCGGTTAACAATCGCCTGATCTTCTTTTAATCGAAATAAACGCTTTTTAGGATTTCCTTCCTGACCAACAGGAGTTACGGTTCCAATTTCAATAAAACCAAAACCAAAATCGGAAAGTTCTTTGTATAATTTAGCGTCTTTATCAAACCCTGCGGCAAGTCCAACGGGATTTTTGAATTTGATGCCGAAAACCTCTCTTTCTAAGCGAGTATCTTTTACTTCATAAATGGATCTCATAATTGATGAAACGCTGGGAATTTTTGAAATGAATTTAACGAATGAAAAAGTAAAATAATGTACTTCTTCTGGATCAAAACAAAAAAGTATCGGACGAATTATCAATTTATACATAATAGTGTGTGGTTATTTTTTCGGTTGCAAATTTAATTATAATACTTTAAAATGGCTCTTTTTTATAAAAACAAATTGTAAGATGTTGCAAATTATAAAATGATACAAATACAATTATTAAAACGGCGATGTAGAGTTTTTATTAATTAACTTTGATTAATTTAAGAAAATTCTTATTGTAAATCTATCAATTAAATAGTAAAACATTAAGTTGTTCTTGTTGAAGAATACAAACATTAATAATTAACTAACTCTATAGACTTAATAGAATATTTTATAACTTTGGCCTGATGCAACAGTCGTCTTATACTTCCATTAAAAGTAACTATAATGAAAAATAAAACCTATTGGATTTTTGCCATATTAACCCTTTCAATAATTTCTATTGCGTATGGCTACACCAAATTGATTGTTCCAAAACAAAAGTTGGCAGCAACAATGGATTGTGCGGAGGCTCCAGATACATCCGGTGAATCATTATTTAAGCCAACCATTGAAAACAAAAATAAACCAACCGGCAACGCCCCAAAAGGAATGGTATGGATTCCCGGCGGAGAATTTTCTATGGGAAGCAATGTCGAAGATGAAAGTTTGTGTAGTATTAAAGGTGTCACAAAAGATGCCGTGCCAATTCACAGAGTATATGTAGACGGATTTTATATGGATCAAACTGAAGTGACCAACGAGCAGTTTGAAGCCTTCGTAAAAGCTACTGGTTATGTAACACTAGCCGAAAAAGCACCTACTCATGAAGAATATCCTGATGCTCCTTTAGAGAATCTAATTGCCGGATCTGCAGTTTTTACTCCTACTCCGGAAAAAGTAGACCTGAATAATTATATGCAATGGTGGACCTATGCTAAAGGAGCCGACTGGAGACATCCTGAAGGGGCTGGAAGCTCTATAAAAGGAAGAGACAATTATCCGGTTGTACAAGTTTCATATGCCGATGCAGCTGCATATGCGAAATGGGCTGGCAAAAGATTACCAACCGAAGCAGAATGGGAGTTTGCAGCCCGTGGTGGAAAAACAGGAGAACTTTATGCCTGGGGAAATACCCTAAAACCAAAAGGAAAATTTCAGGCAAAT
>CBFGNY010000083.1:0-18419 GCA_965650235.1 uncultured Flavobacterium sp.
TTATAAAAGTTAATATACCAGTTAACAACATTGTCTAAATCTTGTTTTACAATATTATTAAAATCAATAATTGGAGGATTCATATTAGATAATCTACCTAAATCTAAATAATTTCCATTACTTAAAAGAGGAGCTAAATCATGCGCTCCAAAATCATATACCTTATAATTATTTGGAATATCAAAAGCTCTAAAATTCATCCCTTTCTCCATTAATTTTGATTCGATATATTCATGAACAATTAGCTTTCTAAAACTATCTTGTTCAGATTGACCTATAGATGTAATTAAATTGTCCCTAAAATTTTCCCATTCCAAAATGTCAAAATCATCTTTACCAAACCTCCCAATAATAAATTCATTTGTCAATTCGCTTCTTACGAAATGTTCATCAATGAAATAATGCTTTTTTACTGCTTGAATCACATCTACATCTACACCCAATTTATTGGCAATAATAACAAAATCAGTAGTGTCTTGAGATATCAAAGATATTTTTAATGCAATATCACTCTCAACAGGAAAAATAAAATTTAGACCGTTACTAGTATAAGGATTTCTTATGTTTTTTGAAAAAACTTGTGCAACTTTTTTAAATTCTAAATTTTTTAAATAATCTCTAACTTTAATATACTTTAGCCAGAGATTTGAGTTCTGAATAATCTCTAATTGAGCAATATCATTAGAACCTAACCACCAACTACGCAATATATCTAATTCTTTTTCAGATAGACTAACAAATTTATTATAAAATAATAATTTATTTGCTTGTGATAAAGTATTTATTCCAGTTTCTAAATCAGCAAATTTATTAAAAAAAACAGTTGCCTTAGTGTTAACAATTGTCTCAACCGCATCAGGAACATTTCTTATAGCATACAATTCTTTTTTTATTTTTGTAATTGCTTCTTTTAGAGCAGCTATTTCGGTAGATGATAATTTTTCTAAAGCTACGCTATCTTTCAATATTGCTTCACCAGTGCCTACTAATTTTAGTGCATTTTCTCTGGAATAGGTTTTTAATATTCCAGAACCAGCAATACCATTAGTACCTAATGATGCAATTGTGGAGAGTATTGCCATATTTCCTAATATTTCAATTGCTTTAGCCTCTCCATAAGTTGCAACAAGATAATTATGAAAGTCTGTTTCTCCAACTAAATAGACAGCTGTATCACTAACAATCATACCTAGCCCTAAAATAGCCCTTGCTGCATTTATACTTCTAATAGCTGCAACTAATTCTCCGAAACCTAAAGCCAAAGAAATGGCATAAAGGGTAGTATTAAATATTTCTTCTGCGACTTTTGTTCTTTCTTTCTCTAATACATAATCTACAAATCCTGCAAATGTGAAAAAATTTTGTCCTACGTAGGTTGTCTCATTAGTAAGATCAACAAAAGAAGGATTGTCATAAAAATGTATTGAAACTAAATCAAAATGATTTAAGGGAAATGTGCGTTTTTCTTCTTCTATCGGTACTTCATTATATCCAATAATAACATCAATTCCTTGAGAATTTGTGGTATAAAATGGATCTAATCTAGTTTTGAGCCAAATAGTTTCTTTAAATTCTATTTTTTTATCTGTATTGCTTAAAATTTCGTATTTAACTCTTTCTATTTTAGGACCTTTTTCGGGTTGTTTTTCTATCCAGATAAATTGTGCTTTAGTAATGCTTTTTAATTCATCTATAGAATAATTAATAGGAGTATTAGATTCAGCAATATTATGTTTTAAACGAACAATTCGCCCTAACTCTTTTGCAAATGCTGTAAAATTATCCTTTCCTCCATAATCATCCATTCTATAAAACAACATCTTATACAACGTTACATACTTAGTCTCATATACAACTTTCTTATGTTTAGATTGCGATTCTATAACATTTGTGGAAACAAGTTTTTTTAAAAATGAATCAGCATCGGCACTATTTTTAAAAGATTCTAATATCTTGATTGCTAAATCTTCTTTATGAACAAATCCAATAGAAAAATTAGCCCAATACCAATTCATCAAAAGACTTTTTTCAACTAAAATCTTTAATATGCTAATTCTTTGATCAACAGTTAATAATGTTAGCATGTTATGACGGTACATTACATCAATAGCAATAAACAACTGCTCTTCATGACCTAATTTGCCAATCTCAGTTTGATATTTTTTTAGCATTTTAAGCCACAATTCAAGACCTTTTTTATATCGTTCAAAATCTTCTCTAACAAATCCGTTTTCAGCTGTACGAAAAGTAAAGGCGGTTGTATTTACACCTGTTAAATTGAAATTTAAAAAAGCTTCTGCTGTTTTTTCTCCTGTGCTTTTTAATAGCAATGCAATTTCTCCTATTAATCTTATATCACTTTCATTATTATCAAAAAATTTAACTCCTTTATAACTATCAAAAAAAGCTTTTTCAGGTGTTCCATTAGCTAATGTTTCACATAATCTTCCTGCAGGACTAGCATTTGAGGCTTTTTCTGGATTTACAGGACCCATATAAGGATTTGTATAAGTCCATGTGAAATTATTATAACACAATCCAGATTCATCTCTTAATATTCCAAATATTTTGTCATTAAATTGGGCACGAATTAATTTTTCATATTTCTTAAAAACGTAGCCTGCCCATAATGCTTTTTTAACACCATCATACTTATCACCTTCTTTATGAACTTCTTTTGCTTTTAATTTGTTAAAGTATTCTTCTTCAACAAAGTCTAAAAACATATTTGATTTAAAATCAAAAAGCGCAATGTTTTTTTGACCTTCATATGTAAATAAAATTACTTTTCCTTGCTTGTTGAATCCTAAATTATTAATACCTCCAAAGTTTGAGGCTTTTACCACTAAGTCATTTGCTAGAATAACTGCATAATCTTCCATATTATATACTAATTTGTTCATCAATTAAATTATCGCCTTCAATGCCAGTTGAAAGTAATGGCATATACTCACTATACCCCTTACTAAAATGATATCTCCTATCAAGGGAATACACAAAAACAGTATCATCACCCTCTGGTTTAAATAATTCGTTTTTACCGTCAGCATTTTCTGCTACAAAACCAACTTTATATTTTTTGTATTTTATGTTTTCAGGCGAAATCAATTCATTGCCATCTTCAAACAAGTCGATTAAAAAAAGTCGAGGGTTTTTTAATTCGTCAGTAATTAATGTTTTTATTTTAAGGTTTTCTTCTTCCGTTAAACCCAAAATAATCTTGTTAGGAGTACTGCCATCTAGGGTTTTTAGTTCCAGACCTGTGATCGTTTGTGTACTGTCAGTAAACAGTTTTAGGTTGTAGTAATAAGGATCTGGTAAATCGTATGTTTTATTTTGGGTTACGCCTCCACTGGCAGAAGCAGTAGTTTTGGTATCAGAGGTTGTGCTGCCACTAGCAGAAACAGCATTGTTCATGACATCACCGGCTTCCGTGATATAGATTACACGTTTAACGGGTTGTATTGCTTCAATACCTGTTTCAATAATGTCGTTTACCGTTAGTGTTTGTGCGACTGAAATGCCTTGCTGTTTTTTGTCATAAAATTCATTGATAAGGTTCAGTTTCTCAGAAGTCATTTTAGAGAAACTGTTATCTCCGCTTAATTTTAATAGAGGGTGAGCATCAATTAAACTAAAGACATTATCAAAAAAGTTGGCTTTACCATATAAAATAACAAGCTCACCATTTTCATCCAGTGTTTGTCCTGCGGTGTACATATTAACTTTTCCCTGATAAAGCAGGATATTGAGGGTTGCAATGTTTTTTCCGGCTGCTGCAGGCGTTGTAAGTTGTATTGGTGACGTTAGATTGCTATAATTGCCTTCCGTGTCAGGAGGTAAACGTAAACCATCGGCATTAATAAAATTATCTTTTTGAGCATTGGCTATATCAGCGATTTGTCCATAAAAAGCAGAATTGTTATTGTTATCGGTTGTAAACTGCAAATACAGGTTGTTTGCTGTAACGGTACTGGCTTGTGTTTGGTCATTTATTAAAACCGGCCAGCCCTGAGTACCATAAGTGGCAGCTGTCATTGGAACTTCCTCTGAGTTCGGGGCTGTCAATAATCCTGTTTTCAGGTTCTCGGTTCCCGTTTCATTGATTTTATAGTTTCCGTAAAAATCATAACTGCGTGTACGGTCGCTCTGGATATAGACATACCACTTGTTTTTGGTAGCAAACTTGTCAATGACTTCATTGTATATGTCGTTGCCTTTTCTTTTGGTTGCTGTTCCGGAGGCAACCGTGGTTACAAGACCTTCCGGAACAAATAAACCATAAAAGGCTGCGATATCAATAAACTGGGTAGATTGCTCACGTAGTAATTTTTTTGTTACATCATCACCGCTAAGTGTGATTAAAGCTTCTTTTGCTCTGGCATATCCCAAATTGAAATCAAATTCGGCGTTGTCAAAATTATGCTGGTAATCACCATAATTCAGAACAACATCAATCCCGCATTCTCCTTGTGCAAAATTCCCTAATGACATGCCCATGTCAATCATTGGCAGTTCAAAATCATCCTTTTCATTAAAAACGCCTTCTCCTTCTTCTGTAGCCGCTACAAATTCTGATTCTTTAAAAAAGAAAGCAGACAGAGGAATTGCCAGATTCTCTATACTTTCATCATAACCAATATATTTGGCTGTAAAAGCTGGAACAGGAATTGGTGTAGTTGTTTCGCCATTTTTTACTACACGCCCTTCATGAAAAGCTTTGAAATCTTCATTTATTTTATTGATAAACCCAGAATTTACATTTGGATTATCAGTAAGGATTTCAGGTCCATTAACGCCTTCTTTAAAAAAGTCTGTTAATTGTAAACCTCTGTATACAAAGTATTTTACATTTAAACCCGGAAAAGGCTGTTTGTATGGGCGAAGAATAAGGTTTACTTTGGTAACCGGTGTTTGAGGATCGGTTTCTTGTGGCTGTACTAAAACCACTCCTTTGCAGATCGAAAATGCCTTTTTTGGACTGGACAAAGTAAATTTAGAAGTCAATCTGAATTCAGTTTCAGAAACAGGGCCAAAAGCCTGATCGGACTGTTGTTGAGGACCTCCTGACTCTATGAAAAAATGAGACTGTGTGGACATATTTTGAGTTGTTTTAATTTTTTATTTAAACCATAAAGGCCTGTAGATTTTATAAAGGAATCTCGCAATCAGAAAAAGCAAGACAAGAAGAAGCAGCCTCCCCAGCCAAATCTGTACTTTTTGCCAGAAAGTCAAATAATTGACAAATTTTGTAGTGTTGATTGTTTTTACTTCGGCTTCTTTGATTTGTTTCGATTTCCATCTTGCGTATAATTCCTGCTCTTTGAGTTCGCAGTCGATGTTTAGTTTATTGTTATCAAGACGAACCTTTGGGCTTTTTAAGCTACGCCCTGGTTCGGCCTGAGTAACATTTTTTAGGATTACTTTTCCGTTTTGGCATTCTAATAATGCCCTGAAAGAACTGCTGTCTTTCTCAATTTTAAAAACAGTATCATGTACTGTTTCTGTGATGGTAATGGTTTTCGATTTTTCTTCGCTTAGAACCGGTTTCGGACTTTTGCACGAAACCAGTACTAAGACTGAAAAAAACAAAAAAACAATTCGGTTTAGATTTTTGTTCATAAGAATATTTAAATTTAGGAGTGTAAAAAGGAATGTCAGGAGATGGTTAATCTGCTTTATCGCTTAGCAGTTATTTCCTGTTGTGAGAGCAAAGATTAACCTAAACTTGCTGGTAAAAAAATGGGTGCAAGGTGGTTGAACTGTTCTGTTCTAAAGCTGTACAAGGTTGTAAGGCAGGTAAACTTTCTTTTGAAGTTTAAAAACTGTTTTTATGAAGAAACCGGGATTATCTGGTTAGAGTTTAGCCTGTTTACTAATCGCTTCTTCTACCTTTTTTAGTTCAATAGTAACAGCAGTACACAAGATTTCGTACAGCGTTGTTCGGGATATGGGATACACGGGGCAAATGTATTTTCGCCAGACAACAGTAGTCGGAATATCCTCTGTTTTATGTTTGTAATAAAGATCCTTAATGAGTTTGTAACGCAGCAATTTATTTCTTTGCGTACCGAGGCTTCTGTTTGAGATTGGCATACGATTAGGGTAGGTTTATAGTAGAGAGCAGGAGTATACCTGTTTTAACAGGCTGTAACAAAGTTGGATTTGGTAATTTGTCCAAGAGTAATGCGGAGTATTTGCTGTAGAGGTAATTAATACCATATAGAAATATAAAATAATCCAATTTTTAACTCCCTCTCCGTTAAGACGGTTGGGTGAGGAAAAACAAAAGACTATTTTATATTTATAAATGGGAATTAAGTTGGTTTTTGTTCCTGAGGCAACTGTTGTTACAATACCTTCAGGAACAATAAACCATATAGAATGCACTATCGTGTAAACAATATTGCCGCAATCTTTAGGAGTAAAATTCCCCAATAAATTACCCGTATCAATTAACGGCAATTTTGAGTTTTATTAAAGATAAACTGATAGTATTAACCCTGCCGATGATTACAGGAGTGGGGTCAGTGATAAAAAAACACTGTGTAAACCTGTTTATATAAAGTGTTTATATCTGGTCCCCGGTAAGTTTTTGTAGGGACCAAGGATAAGGTTACATTATTATTTCCACTCCTGCTTGTGACCACAATGAATCATCTTTGGCAGAGGTTTTTTATTGAATACTGGCCTGGAAAGAATAATGTTCTCAAGGCGAACCTTTAGGCTTTTTAAGCTACGCCCTGATTCGTCTTGAGCAACATGTATGTCAAGGTTCATTTCAAAGATGTTTTTTTACAATCGCAGAAATCCTTTGATGGTTTTGATTTCTCTTTTTCTTCTGCAAACCTTATAACCTTCACGGCTTCCATTATCATTGGTATTTCCTTCAATTGTATGAATAATAACACCGTCAATTTTTTCAATTATGCCGGTATGTCCTAATCCTTTTCCTAAATCAAGGATAAAAATGTCACCTATTTTTGGCGTTTTATTTAGCAGGAGCGGTCTTGAATTGTATTGGTCCAATACTCCTCCGGTTTTCTTTAAAGGGTTTGTTAGGTTTGTTTGCACAGAGGCTTTTTGTGTGCACCAGTAAATAAAGGCCATGCACCACGAATATCCTTTTCCGAGACCTACACTTTTTAAGTAAATTTCTACTTCAGGACCTGAGTTGCTGTTTTTTGGAATTTCCTGCACGCCAATTTGTGCAATGGCGATTTCTAATGTTTTTTGGGCAAGTGTCATTGTTGTTTTCCGTTTAATTGTTTGAATTTCTGCAACTCATCAACTAACTGTTGGTTGATGACCATTAGTTCTCTATGTTGTATTTCCATTTTTTTGATTGTTTCTGTGGCGGCTGTTAATCTTGCCGTAATGTCGTCCAGCAGGTCACGATAATATTTTACGGCATTTACGGCATTGTCAAGTTCGGCAGCTCTGTCGAGAGCTAGTGATTTTCTCATAGAGAATAACCAGGTAATAAAAGAGGCAAAAAATGCCGTAAGAGTGGGGTAAATAAATTGTTCCATTTTGTGTGTAGTATAAGACTTCAAATATTGATGCTCTTTGAGGATAAATAGCGGTTGAAATTTTAATAACAGAAGCTTCATTTTTTATCTTAATTTCAACGATTTTTTCCTTTTGAGATGACAAAGATTAGCCAAAAGTGAGTCTCAAAAAAATGGATGTGCGAAGCATGTACAGTAATGTTCTATTGCTGTACAAAGCTGTAAAGAAGTTAAATCAGAACATTCTTTTTTGGCAGATCGCTGTTCGGAATATTGTAGTTGTGTAGGAAATGTGAAATCTAGTTTATTAGAGCTAAGATTTTAAATTATCAACTAAAGAAAAAGTCATTTTGAGATTTCTTACCAGATTAACACTTGTAAAAAAAAACAGGTTTCAGGTACTACCAAAGCTTAGAACCTGAAACTATTCAGTTATTATAAAAAATAATTCATCTTTTTTATTTAAATTTATGAAACAAACCCACCATGATCCTAAAGATGTATGCAGAAGAATTCTTTTCCATATCATATTCTTATAATTGACAATAATCTTCAGGAAGTTAATCATACAAGCAAATTAATTCAGGATAGATTTCCTTCTTCCAGTATAACCTCATCAGACTTTGAAGATGCTTATCCTATGCTATCTTCAAAATTTGATATTATTTTAATCGGTGTCAATCATGTTGAGGAAATTGACAAAATAAATAATATTGAAAAAAACACCAATGAAACAATACTAATAGTCCTATCGGATATCATGACAATTTCCGATTTTGCAGATTTAAAAATTACAAAGGGCAGTAATAATGTATTTGATTATCTGCCAAAAAGCGAATTAAGTTCCTTACTGCTGTTCAAATGCATTGGTTACATTACTGAGAAAAGGAAGTGTGATAGTAAATACAGTAGTTTAAAACGGAAGTACAATAACTTATTTGAAATGAATCCGGTTCCGATGTGGATTTATGACTTAGAGTTCTTAAAATTTATTCGCGTCAATGAGGCAGCGGTTCGTAAGTATGGGTATACTAAGGAAGAGTTCAGGACATGACAATAAAAGACATACGACCTGTTGAAGATTTAATGAAGTTGGAAAAGGCCATTGATCTGGTACGAAAACATAAAAAGCTTTTCACAAATGGAATTTATCGGCATAAAAAGAAAAACGGGACTATAATTTATGTTGAAATTGTAAGTAATATAATCTATATTGATAAAATAAAGTATGAACTTGTTCTGGCTAATGATATTACTGAAACCCTCAATTATATCCAGGCAATAGAAAATCAAAACTTAAGGCTGCAGGAAATAGCATTTAATCATTCGCACATCATCAGGGCACCGCTGACTAATATAATGGGCATATTAAATCTTATTAAAGAAACGGATTCTAATAACCCGGAAGGTGCCGAATTATTAGAACACCTTTTTACTTCTTGTAAACATCTTGATGAAAAAATTTCAGATGTTGTAAAAAAAAGTGCTCCGTATCCTCTTCCGGATAATAAAATATAAAGTTTCTTAATTGTCTTTTTGCATTATACCTGCTTGATAATTCTTTTTGTAATTAAAAATAGATCTTGCAATAAATAAACTGAATTACAAATAAAAAAGATTGCTATTTTAGTTTAAAATGTTAAATTTATTGGGATAGGAGTAACTATTGATATCAAAATTAATTTTATCTTAGCAGGGAAAAAAATATTTTTGATTGGATTTGTTTGAAAGAATAATACAAAAACAACTTAAATGAAAGGTGATTTTTACAAGATTTTATCATATTTAAATTTTAACCATATTATCCCATAAAAAATGAATAAACAGATTTACAATCTTCTATTAGCAGACGATGATGAAGATGATTGTATTTTTTTTAGAGAAGCAATTGATGAACTCTCACTTCCTGTAAAGCTTGTAACGGTTAATGATGGTGTGGAGCTTATGGGGTTTCTTGAAATTAATACAGCGGGTAATTTACCGGATATTCTTTTTCTGGATTTAAATATGCCTCGCAAAAATGGATATGAATGTCTGGCAGAAATAAAAGCTATCGAAGAATTGAAAGAACTTCCTGTAATAATCTTTTCTACTTCTCTGGATATAGAAATTGTAAATACAATGTATGATAAAGGGGCTTTATACTATATTCGCAAACCGGGTGATTTTTCAAAATTAAAGCAGGTAATAGGCAATGCACTTAAAGTTACTTCTGAAAATAATTTTAAAAAGCCTGAAAGAGAGAATTTTATTCTTCAACCCTAAATATTACGTGGATACGCATGACAAATAAAGAGCATTATTTCCTTGAAGGCGGAGGCGAAATGGGGCAACTCATTCGAAGTAAAGATTGGAGTAAAACACCTGTAGGAACTCCGGATTTATGGCCACAAAGCCTTCGTACTACGCTCAGTATTATTTTAAATTCAAAGTTTCCAATGTTTCTGTGGTGGGGAGAAGAACTGACTTGTTTTTACAATGATGCTTACCGTCCAAGCCTTGGAATAGAGGGAAAACATCCAAATATTTTAGGACAAAAAGCAGAGGAAGCCTGGTCAGAGATCTGGCCCATTATATTCCCTCTTATTAAGAAGGTACTGAACGGTGAGGGAGGAGTGTGGAGTGAGAACCAGCTTATTCCAATATACCGCAACGGAAAACTAGAAGATGTTTACTGGACCTTCAGCTATAGCCCGGTATTGGATGAATCCGAAAAAATTGCAGGTGTAATGGTCGTATGCACAGAAACAACAGAAACTGTAACTGCATTTAAAAAATTAGAGGAAAGTAATAACCGCTATTTAAATAACATCATTCAGGCTCCAACAGCAATGTGTGTACTCAGGGGTGAAAACCATGTTGTAGAGATTGTAAACGACAAGATGCTTGAGATTTTTGGAAAAAGTAAAGAAGAAATCTTAAACAAACCCATGTTTCAAGGTTTGCCCGAAGCAAAAGCCCAGGGAATGGAGTCACTGCTCGATAAGGTATACGAAACAGGCGAAAAATGTATTGCAAACGAGTATCCTGTTAATCTTCCCAGAAACGGTAAAATAGAAACTACTTATCTTAATTTTGTATATGAGGCATTAAAAGAAGCAGATGGGAAAACTTCCGGTATAGTAGCAATAGCCATAGAAGTGACATCACAAATTATAGCCCGTTCAAAAGTAGAAGAAAGCGAACAAAAAATAAGGCAGTTGGTAGAAAATGCCCCTTTTCCTATTGCAGTATATGTTGGAAAAGAAATGATAGTCGAACTGGCTAATGATTCTATCATAAAAATATGGGGAAAAGGAAATGATGTCATAGGCAAATCCTTTAAAGATGTGCTTCCTGAACTCAATAATCAATTGGTGTTTGAACAAATCAATACGGTTCTACAAACAGGAAAGTCTTTCCATACACGAAACACTCCCCTTGATCTGACAGTTGAGGGTAAACTTCAAACTTATTATTTTAATTACAGCCTGACACCTTTATATGATTTAAATGGTAATGTCTACGCTGTGATGAATACGGGTGTTGATCTGACTGATTTAAACCTCGCAAAGAAAAAAATTGAAGAAGCTGATAAGCGATTCCGTAATACCGTAAAGCAGGCTCCCGTTGGAATAACTATTTTAAGAGGTCCTAACCATGTGGTAGAAATGGCCAATAACGCATATCTAAAGCTGGTTGACAGGAAAGAAGACAGTTTTATAGGCAGGCCTTTATTCGATTCTTTGCCCGAGGTGGAAACATCGGTAAGAGTATTATTGGAAAATGTTTTAAATTCAGGTACTCCTTATCACGGTAATGAATTGCCGGTTTCTTTAAACCGTTATGGAAAACTGGAAATTTCATATTTTGATTTCTTATATTATCCATTGAAGGAAGAAGATGGAAATATTTCAGGTGTTATTGTGACTGCTACGGAGGTAACCGAAAAAGTGCAAGCCAGAAAAAAAATAGAGCAAAACGAACAACGACTTAATATTATAGTAGAAGCCAGCGAACTTGGAATCTGGGAACTGAATGCAAAAACAAACGAATTTCACTATTCCAAAAGATACCTTGAGATTATTGGAGGGCATAAGGAACATGTAGAATTAACCCACGAACAATTACTCAAACATGTCCATCAGGATGATCTCGATATTAGAGAAAAAGCAATTAAGCATGCAATTGATTCAGGACATCTTCATTATGAAGCAAGAGTGGTATGGAACGATCAATCAGTTCACTGGGTAGAAGCGAAAGGAAAAGTTTTCTATGGGGAAAATAACAAACCAGAAAGATTATTAGGTACTGCCAGAGACATAACAGAACTGAAAAATCATCAGCAGGTATTAGAAGAAAGCGAAAAAAAATTCCGCTCTTTAACAGAAAGTATTCCCCAGCTCATCTGGGAAACTGATGAAAAAGGGAATGCGCTATTTGCTTCAGGAAAATGGCTCGAATACACAGGAATTCAGCCAAATGGTGTAGCAGAATGGAAAGCGATGCTACATCCTGATGATTTTGATGAAAATGCAAAAATATGGGGACACTCACTGGCAACAGGAGAGAGTTACAGAGCTGATGTCAGGATTTTGAGAAAAGACGGTACTTATAGATGGCATGCCGTAATAGGTGAACCAGTATTAAATGAAAAGAATCAAATTATAAAGTGGGTTGGGGCATTTACAGATATTCATGCCGAGAAAGCTTTTACACATGAACTGGAACAGCAGGTTGGCGAGCGCACTAAAGAATTAAACCTGATCAATGAGTCCCTTAGAAAAAGTGAAGAACGGTATCATTTAATGGTAGAGGAAGTTCAGGATTATGCCATATTGTACCTAAATCACGAAGGAATAGTTGAAAATTGGAATATTGGGGCAGAAAAAATAAAAGGCTACAAAGCGGAACAGATAATTGGAAAATCTTTTTCTACTTTTTATACAGAAGAAGATAGAAAAAACAATCTCCCTCAAAAGTTGTTGCAGATAGCCCGTGAAAAAGGAAAAGCACTACAGGAAGGCTGGCGTATTCGAAAAAACGGTACCCTTTTCTGGGCAAGTGTTGTTATCACCGCTGTTCATAACAAAAAACATGAAGTTATTGGGTTTTCTAAAGTGACGCACGATCTCACGGAAAAGAAGAAGGCCGATGACAAATTGAAGTTAAATGCATTAGAGCTTGAGCAAAAAAATGCAGAACTGGAGCAGATGAACAAGGAACTGCAGTCTTTTGCTTATATCTCAAGCCATGATTTGCAGGAACCGCTCAGAAAAATCCAGACCTTCGCCACCCAGATTATAGAAAGGGAATCTGATAATTTGTCGGATGTTGGAAAAGATAAATTTCAGAGGATGCAGAATGCAGCTAAGCGAATGCAGACTTTAATTAATGACCTTCTGTCTTATTCACGAACTAATGTCCAGGAAAGGGTGTTCGAAAAAACCGATTTGTCTAAAATAATAGATGAGGTAAAAGAAGACCTGAAAGAAGAACTGGAACAAAAGAGGGCTGTCATTGAAAAACATAAAACCTGTGTAGTAGATCTTATTCCGTTTCAGTTTAGGCAATTGTTGTACAATCTGGTCAGCAATGCTGTCAAATTCTCTAAACCTGATATACCGCCTGTAGTAAAAATTGACAGCAGGATAGTTAAAGGGGCAGCCATAAATAATGAAAAGGCGAAAGCCAGTACCGATTATTGCCATATTAGCGTATCAGACAACGGAATTGGTTTTGATCAGCAATACAGCGCAAAAATATTCGAAGTCTTTCAGCGTTTACACGGAAAACTCGAATATACAGGAACCGGAATTGGTTTGGCTATTGTTAAAAAAATAGTAGAAAACCACAACGGATTTATTACAGCAAGCGGAGAACAAAACAAGGGAGCCACTTTTGATATTTATATTCCAGTAAACGAAGATTAAATCATTTTTTAGATAAATAAAAAACTCCAAAACTTATTGTTTTGGAGTTTTTTTTATGAATAATGTACATTTATGAATATAAGATAATCCGTTTAATTTCCTGTCTTTGCTTAACCAGTTCGCTTTCGTTCTTGTAGAGAGTGGTGGGTGAGGAAAATAAAAAACGGTTTATATATTCTAAATGATATAATATATGTGAAATTTAAATTCCTAACCGAAAATCCTTGACGCTCTTTTGTTCCAGTGAAACATCTTCAAAATAACTGGTCGTTCCTTTATCAACAGGGCATTGTGCGCTGATTCCTGCCCAAATCGATGCAGGATAATTATTTTGGTATAAGCGTACCAACTGCCAGTTTTTATTATCAAGGGAGTAATAGCTGGCAACTGTATGAGTATCGGATGAAATTTTCATGTAAGCCGTTTTTAGGTTTACGACATCATGATTATTATCATCAGAAGTCCCGATTGTACGAACCGTTACCATTCTGTGATTGCCACGTTCATCTTGTTCAAAACAAAATTTCTGATAGAAATTGTCATGCACATACAAATAAAGGACACCCGCATTGTATAATCCTGTTTTTGTAAATTCCGGAGTCACTTTTGCGATAAGCGTAAAAGGTTTCGTATTGTCAACTTTGGATAAAAGAATCGGTGCAGTATTGTTGGATAACTTGTTGTCTGGATCTGAAAAATAATCTTTTTTCTCCCCAACATGAAAGAGTATATTGTTTTTAGCATCAACTTTTGCCAGCGTATCGGCTCCATTGACAGATTTTGTAAAATGAATTTTAGCCAGTTTTATATCGCAGGCTGTACCGCGCACAAAAGCAGAATCTGTAGATTTTGAAATGCCGTTTTTGGGTACAGATTCATTATTTTTTTTAGTACTTTTTTCGCAGGATGAAACTAAGAGAATACTGAACAAAGTACAATAAGTAAGAAATTTTGTTTTCATAAAATTTTTTGTTAGAAATAAAAATCATAATTTAATTTTTCAAATTTACTTTTGCTTTACAACAACTGCAATACGTAAAATTAACCAATTTATTAAAACCATGATGCCAAAGGAATCCATAGAGGATCAGCTAACTGCTACTTTATTGAAACAAAAGTTTCTGGAAGAGGAAATCCTCGATATAGAAGATTATAAAAAAGCTGTTTCCGCTTATGTGGCTATCGAACAGTGCGTGGCGGTTCTTTCAGATTTTCAGGCAGATTGCAGTTATATTTATGCGGGTAATTTTGGTGAATATTTTGGTCTTCCATCTGCAAATTCCGTTATTGATTCTGCTTTTGAGGATTGTATTTTCAATAAAATAAATCGGGATGATGTTACGGAGCGTCATGCCTTAGAACTGCAGTATTTTCAATATCTTAAAAATCTGCCGGATACTGAATACCGAAAATACAGTACTTTTAGCCGTTTGCGAACATCAGATGCCATAAATCCGGGCTATATCAACCATCGGACAATGTATCTGAAAAAAAATCCAAACGGGAGCATCTGGCTGGCACTTTGTCTCTATGCCCCTTCAACCGATTTGCAGGTTCGGTCTGGTATTGATGGCAGCATCATAAATAGGCAGACAGGCGAAATAATCGCTTCCGAAAAATACAAAAAGTATACACAAACCCTGCTGTCAAAAAGAGAACTGGAAATTCTTAAGCTCCTGGCCGAAGGGTACAACAGTAATAAAATTGCAGATCAGCTCAGTATTTCGGTCTATACTGTCCGTCGGCACAGACAAAATATAATAGAAAAAATGCAGGTAGCCAATACCACGGAAGCCTTAAAAACAGCATTCGTCATGGGGCTGGTCGAGGTTTGATTTTTACTCTTTCGAAATGTTTTGGATAACAATATTTTTAAAATCAATAGGCGCACCTTCATAATTAAGCGAAATTTTGCCTTCAGTGACCGAAGCTTCAGTAGCTTCGTTTACCAGTTTTCCGTTCAGGTATTGGGTGATTTTTCCGTTAAAGGATCTGATAACAACAGCATTCCATTCGCCATAAGGTTTTTCGTTTTCGCTAAATTTTGGAGACGTTACGCTCGCACCTGCCTCAACCAGCTTTCCGTTTACTTTTGCAGTGACTTGGTCCAGAAAGATAAAATCGCCCGTAGTATTTTCCTTGATCTGAAACTGGATTCCTTTTGGCCATATTTTATCAGGATAATCGGCAGGGATATTGTACATAACACCGCTGTTTTTCTTGTTCTTAGTTTTATATTTCTCTTCGATATTCCAACGGTATGCTAAACTCAGTTCAAAATTTTTATAACTTTTTTTAGACATCAGATACCCATTGGTTTCGCCATACATTCTGATCATTCCATCAGAGAATTCATAAGCTTCTGAAGGCTTTTGTCTTTCGGTACTGGATTTTGTAAAAGCATACCAGTCATCCATTGATACCCTTTTTTGCTGAACCGCACATGAATTTAAGACTAAAAGAAACGATAAGGCAAATATTGTTTTTTGGAACATAAATTTAAATTTAAAGCAAAATGTATCTAAGTGTTTAAAAGGTAAAAGTAAGTAATAGAAAATCGTATTAAAAATTATTTTTTGGACTAAAGCATGTTTTGTTACTCTTGCAAAATAGAAAAAAGTATTTATTCAAAACTATTCTCTTGTTACTTTCATAAGTGGTATTTCTCATTTTCCTGGAATGCTTTTTTTATTGTTGTACTTAACCAATTTATAGAATTGTTTTCTTTGTTTCATCCTATAAAATAGTAAACTAAATGGATATCAATGTTATATAATTTTAATTTAATTTTTTAATAAAAATCTGTAATTCAGTTAATTAACTTTTATTAAAGAAAGGTTTAACATCGTCCGTTTTAACTGGGGGTGTGAAATAACTAATTTTAAACTAATCAAATTAATAACATTTTAAATATTTAAAATTATGAAAAAGAATATAGCCATATTAGCCACAAACGGTTTTGAAGAATCAGAATTATCATCGCCTAAAGCCTATCTCGAAGAGCAAGGATGGAATGCAGATATCATCAGTTTAAAATCAGGAACTATCAAAGCATGGAAAGACGGTAATTGGAGCAACGAATATAATGTTGATGTAGTATTAGATCAGGCAAATGAAGCAGATTACGATGCCTTGGTTCTTCCGGGAGGAGTTTTAAACCCTGATTTATTGAGAAGAGAAGAGGCTGCAGTAAATTTTGTACGTGCCTTTTTTGAAAGTAAAAAACCTGTAGCGGCTATTTGTCACGGCCCTCAGATTTTAGTAGATGCGGATGTTTTAGAAGGCCGAAAAGTAACGTCGTTCTTCTCTGTTAAAAACGATTTGATAAATGCCGGAGCACAATGGGAAGACTCAGAAGTAGTCGTAGACAATGGATTGGTAACCAGCCGAAACCCTGATGATTTACCCGCTTTTAATAAAAAAATGGTGGAAGAAATTAAAGAAGGAAAACACGAGCGTCAGACAGTGTAAAAGATATTTTTAATTATATTTCATCAAGTTATAAAAAATGCAAGATCAATTTTTTGGTCTTGCATTTTTTGTGATTGTCAGTTTTAGAAAAATTTTACTCATGACTATAATTAATTAAAGCGTTTGCAACAGCATATTAGGCGGACTACCATAACGGTCTCTGGTCTTACTTACACATGTGCTCGTTTGCAACGAGTACCTACTGACTTAAATAACGAAAATAAAGCGTTTGCAACGCGGCATTATATAAACATACATTCTTAAAAAGTTTTAGCAGTACTATCAATAACTTTATATTTCAGATAATATTTTTATTTAAATGATTTTCAATGAGTTATTATAAAAAAAAACAGAAGTATTTGTTTTAAAAAATGCTTCTGTTTTAGTGAGTCGCGTTGCAAACGCTATGATTTGTTTTCATAATTTAAGTAGTTACTCGTTGTAAACGAGCACCAGATGTGGATAATATTTTTAAACTATCTATTTTTCAAAGACTACATAAATAAAAATACTTTCTGGCATATTTCCACCTTCCATACAATAAATAACAGCTAATTCGTCATTTTCAGAAATTTCAAATTGTCTGGTACCATGATCATCGGTATAAGCATAATGAATACCATTTTCTTCTTTTATTTTGAGATTATATTTCTTTGCTAATAACTCAAGTTCTGCTTTATCAAAATATCTAAAAGTGGATAATACTTTTACATTTTCTTTTATAATGTAAATTCTTTTATTTAGAATTTCTACATATGAATTGCTCCAGAGAGAATAATCTGTAGAACTTAGCCAATTATCATATTGATTATTTACCTGATGTAATTTCAAACCATCGAAAAAAATATAGTTAGATAAAATTTCTAAATCATTCTTAAGATTATTGTTGTTATCTATTATTATAGAATTATTTATCAAATAATCTCTCCAATCTTTCATTAGTTTATATACTTCTTGAGTAGGAATTTCTGCGATGGATTTCCAATCATTGTAGGTGTCAATAACTTGAGATATTTTTTTTTTACACTCGATGGAATAGACTTCAAATCCAAAATCATATTGTTCTAATTCTCCTGAAAGCACTTTTATTAAATTCGTTACAATTTCTTCTAAGTATTCAAAATTACAAGATCCTAATTCATTTAGTCCTTTTAGATCACCTTTAATAGAAAATTGAGGTGTTCCAATTTCATTTTTATAAAACTCGTAATTAATCATAATTTATCGTTTTTTAGGAAAGAAAGATCCTATTGAACCATCTGCATTATAGTAAAAGTGAATTTCTACTTTACCATCTTTTGAAAATCCGTAGTATTCATTAGGATTAGTACTTGTTAAATCTCTTCCAAGATTATTAGTAACAGCATACTCTACTTCATCGAGTATTCTATTTTTATCCCAATTTTGAGGAAAAAAAGATGAGATGCCTCGATTATTCCCTTTAATTATTTCACTTCCATCTGATTTAATTACTACTGGCTTTGCTTCAAATACTCTTGATGCATTATCTACACCAGAATTGATG
>CBFGNY010000084.1:0-18385 GCA_965650235.1 uncultured Flavobacterium sp.
GACCGCAGCTGGCCGATTCTGACAAAACCCGGACGACCTTATTCTTTTGGACGGACTATGTCCGCAGGGTTATAGCAAATCACGCAATCGGATTTTCATCGTGCACCGCTTGGACCGGGAGACATCGGGAATAGTCATTTTCGCCAAGAAATATTTAATATGAATTTGTAAAGTTACCAAAATTTGTGATTATTTTTGAACCTTAACAAAATATTAAATTAAGTTATTTAAATTATCTGAATGAAACTAATCAAACTCGATGCCATAGATTCAACAAATGACTTCCTAAAAGCATTATCAACTCAGGGCTTACTGGATAATTTTACAGTGGTAACAGCTGAAAATCAGACAAAAGGTAAGGGGCAAATGGGAGCCAAATGGGAATCAGAAGCAGGTAAAAACTTAATTATGAGTGTATTGGTCAGGGATTTTTTGCATGATAATCAACAGGTTTTCAATATGAGCATAATAGTTTCTTTAGCCGTAATTGAAATATTAAATTCATTGAATATTCCTGAATTAAGTATAAAATGGCCAAACGACATTATGTCATACAATAAAAAAATAGGTGGCATACTTATCGAAAATACGATCAAAACTGATAGCAGAATAGTGTCAGTTGTCGGGCTTGGTTTAAATGTGAATCAGACCAATTTTACCGAATTACCAAATGCTTCTTCTTTGGCAATAATTGCAGGGAATACTTTTGATAAAGACCTTCTACCGGCTTTAATTATAGAAAAAATACAGCAAAAAATGGAGGCTTGGGAAACCAGTTCAGTTATTTTCTGGAAAGAATATTTCAACTGTTTGTTTCGAAAGGGGATCCCCATGCCATTTAAGAATCTTTTAGGAGAAAATTTCATGGGAATCATTCATGGCGTATCTTCTGTAGGGAAAATACAAATTTTATTAGAAGATGATTCGGTTTCAGAATTTGATATCAAAGAAATTCAGATGCTTTATTGAAAAGCTTCAGAGCTGAATTACAAAGGATCTAATATTTTCTGCTAGAGCTTAAATTTTCTTTGAAATATCTGCTTAATCGCTGTACCTGCGTTTCGAAAAAGTTATTATAATCAGTGAAGTCTGTGGCAACAAAAAAGCCCGATCGTAAAATCAGGCTTAAATTTATGTTAGTGTTAAAAACAACAAACAAATTATAATTTAGTCATATTATTGGCTAAAGTTTCAATGAATTTACTGATTGGTCCTTTAATCATCATGGCCATCATAGCATTGAATTCTCCTTCAAATAATAACTGAACTTCACTTGATGAATCTGAGACAACGTCAATATTTGAAACCAAAGTAAAAGGAAGTTTATCACTTGCAGCCCCCAAAACAATTTTGTTTGGAGCTGTCTTTTCTTTCATTTTCAGTTTTATTTCCGGCATACCTTTCAGTCCAAAAATAAAGGCATCTTCGCCAATTACTTCAAATTTAGCAATGTTTTCAGGCATTAACTTTTCAAAATTCTTAACATCAGCCAACAAATCAAATAAATCCTGGGCTGATTTCTGAACGGTAACTTTTGGACTTTCTAAGTTCATATTTTATTTTTATTTTAAATAATATGTGTTTTTAACTGCAAAGCGTGCAAGGCTTTTTTTATATTGTGACTAATTATATACGCAAAGTTTGCAAAAGCGTAATAAATTAAAATAACAATTCTTTAATTTCAAATTCTATTTTTTGTAGCTGTTATAACAACAATGTAAAATGAAGAATTGAATTAATAAATCAAAGAAAATTATTCCTGTCCCCAAGTAGATGGACTCATGCTCCATTCTTGTAAAGCAGTCTGTTGCTCTTCGCTGATATATTGTTTATGAACTGCTAAATCTAATAAATTTGTGTAATTACTTAGTGTGTACAATTCAATATTTGCGTTTTTAAAGTTTTCCTCTGCAACATTAAAGCCATAGGTAAATATTGCTGCCATTCCCTTAATATTAGCTCCTTCATTACGTAAAGCTTCTACAGCCATCAAACTGCTATTCCCTGTACTAATTAAGTCTTCAACAACCACAACGTTTTGGCCTTGTTGCAAAAAGCCTTCAACCTGATTTTGTCTACCATGTTTTTTTGCCTCAGGGCGTACATAAACAAAGGGTAAGCCAAGACTTTCGGCAACAAGAATTCCAATTCCAATGGCTCCTGTGGCTACTCCGGCAATTACATCTGGTTTTCCAAATTGTTTTTCTATATTTTTTGTAAATTCATCACAAATATAATTTCGGATGACTGGAAATGAAAGAATTAACCTATTGTCACAATAAATAGGTGATTTCCATCCAGACGCCCATGTAAAAGGATTTTCTGGATTCAATTTAATTGCATTTATTTGCAAAAGCAATTCTGCTGTTTTTTCGGCGGTATCTTTATTAAAAATCATAGTACAAATGTATAAAGTTTTTGTGAACGACAAACCACTTTTTTTGACAAATGAAATCTCAAGAGAGACTAATTTTCAATTATTCTTGTTAGAAAGCATTGATATAGAGCAGCTTATTGTAAAAATATTTCAAAATAAAATTCAAAAGGCTTATTTGTATCATCCTGACGAAAAGGAAATTATGAAGACCTTAAAAGCCAAAATACCCGTAAATAAAGCAGGAGGAGGGTTTGTATATAATAAAAAAGGTGAAGTTTTGTTTATTTTCAGAAACGGAAAATGGGATTTGCCAAAAGGGGGTATTGAGAAAGGTGAAGAAATTGAAGCTACCGCAATGCGTGAAGTAGAAGAAGAAACCGGTGTAAATAAACTCCGAATTACTAATAAACTCCAAAAAACTTATCACATTTTTAAACGCAACGGAAAATACAAACTTAAAATTACCCATTGGTTCGAGATGCATTCTGATTTTGAAGGAACTCCTCAGGGTCAGATTGATGAAGGTATCGAAAAAGTAGCCTGGCTAAATCCGGAACAAATCAAGGAGGCCTTAAAAAATTCTTACGAAAATATTAAATTGTTATTTGAAAAAGAGAATCAATTACAATAACAATTCAAAGATCAATATCAATTTACAAGTTGTAGTTTTAAATTGAATTCGAAGTCAATTAGTATTGATTTGAGGCCCAATATGGTTTTTCCTACTAACTTCTTAAAATCTTTTCCATAGCCTTTCCTTTGGCTAATTCATCAATTAGTTTATCTAAATAACGAATCTTTTTCATTAGAGGATTCTCAATGTTTTCTATGCGATAACCGCAAATTACCCCGCTTATTTTTGCAACATTTGGATTTAATTGAGGAGCTTCTGCAAAAAAGGTTTCGAAATCTTTACTGTTGTCTATTTGTTTTTGAAGTTCTTCCTGAGTATATCCTGTTAGCCATCTAATTATAAAGTCAACTTCAGTTTTTGTTCTGCCTTTCTTTTCTGCTTTAGCGATATAATGCGGATATACGCTTGCAAATGATGTTGTAAATATTCTATGCTTTTCCATAGTTTTGAATTTTTATTTTCAAAAATAGTTAATGAATTAAAATAAAAATAAGAGTATGGTCAAAATCTTATCAGAATAGAGTAATTAATTTGTTATCTAAAAGGGTATAATCTCGAGTCTAATTTTCCTATTTTTGCAAAATGAATAAAAATCACCATTCCAACAATATACTTTTGAATTTAGGCATTAAGAGCCTAAATGAAATGCAGGAAGCTGCACAGGATACTATTTTAAACGAAAATAATGTTCTATTGCTTTCTCCGACAGGATCAGGAAAAACTTTGGCTTTTTTGTTACCTGTATTAGAGTTATTACAGCCTGAAATACTTTCAGTTCAATGTTTAATTTTAGTGCCTTCACGTGAATTAGGGCTGCAAATTGAACAGGTATGGAAAAAAATGGGAACTGCATACAAAGTAAACATTTGTTACGGAGGGCATTCGATTGATACAGAAATCAAAAATTTAAGCAATCCACCTGCCGTTTTAATTGGGACTCCCGGAAGAATTGCAGATCATATCGACAGAGAAACTTTCAGGACAGATAAGATTCAAACTTTAATTTTGGATGAATTTGATAAGTCACTGCAATTGGGTTTTCATGAGCAGATGTCTTATATCATTGGAAAACTTACCAAATTAAACAAGCGTGTTTTGGTTTCGGCAACTTCAGATATTGAAATTCCGAAATATACAAGAGTAATCAGTCCGACAGTTTTAGATTTTATCCCTCAGGAAGAAGAAAAAACGAATCTTTCTATGAAAATGATAGTTTCTCCAACCAAAGATAAATTGGGGAGTTTATTTAATTTGATTTGTTCCTTAAAATCACAATCAGCCATTGTATTTTGTAATCATAGGGATGCTGCAGAACGTATTAGTGACACTTTAAATGAAAAAGGAATTTATGCTACTTATTATCATGGCGGTATGGATCAGGATGAACGTGAACGGGCACTAATTCAGTTTAGAAACGGAAGTATGAGTTATTTAATTACAACTGATTTAGCTGCCCGTGGATTGGATATTCCTGAAATGAAACATGTTGTTCACTATCATTTGCCTTTGAAAGAGGACGAATTTACACACAGGAATGGTCGTACAGCACGTATGCAGGCTTCAGGAACGGCTTACATTATTATTCACGAAAGTGAAAAACAATTGGATTATATTAATTACACAATGGAAGTTCTGAATGTAGAAAACTCTACTACTTTACCCAAGCCACCGGAATTTCAAACTATTTATATTAGTGGAGGAAAGAAAACAAAACTTAATAAAATTGATATCGTTGGATTCTTTTCTCAAAAAGGAAAATTAGAAAAAGAAGATTTAGGTCTGATCGAAGTCAAAGATTTTATTTCTTTTGCTGCAGTAAAATACAATAAAGTAAAAGATTTGCTTAAAAATGTAAAGGATGAGAAGATGAAAGGAAGAAAATTTAAAATAGAAATAGCCCGTAAGGTTGTTAAAAAAGAAGGGGAACGTTGATATTGAGAATTTTTTATAATATTAATAAAAAATACAATCTCTTTTTTGAGGATTTTTTAATTGTAATTTATTGATTTTTAAAAAGTTGTGTTTTTTTTGTCTCCCAAAGAAATAAATTTAATAAAAAATCACAATTTAATGTTAATAAAAGAGTGGTTATAGAAGTAATTTTTCATAATTTCGGCGTTCATTAATAGTATAAAAATTAACCCCAAATTCATTATGAAAAAGATTATTACCCTTGCCGTTTTGCTTTTTAGTTTTGTTTCATTTGCACAAATCAAAGTACTTGAAACTGTGCCAGTTGAAAAATTAGGAAAAGTAAACAATAACTACATTCAAAAAATTGGAGATGAATACACTGTTTACTATACTAGTATTGTAAGTGATGATGATGAATCTTCAAGCTTAAGAAAATTCTCTTTTAAAAACGTCAATAACGATTATGCTAGCCTTTATAGTATTATTATGAATGGTTTTAACGCAACGCCTTTATATGATATAAAATTAGAATTACCAAATAATTATATCTGGTTGCATTATACAGGAAGTGTTCTTCCTGAGAAAGCTACAGTTCAGTTTATGGTTTCTAGTAAAGATGCTTCTTCTGGTTCAAGCAATGTATCTGAACCTTTTGTTAAAGATCAGATAAACAAATTATTTCAAAAGTAATTTACACTTTAAATAAAAGGAAAAAAGGCTATTTCAGATTGAATAGCCTTTTTTTATATACAAGAATTCTTGATTACAACTTAAAATTCTTCTCAATTGCTTTTATCATTTCTCCCGCCACATCTTTGTTTGTCGCACCCTCAATACCTTCAAGGCCTGGTGAGGAATTTACTTCAAGCAATAAAGGACCTTTTGATGAACGAATGATATCAACGCCTGCTACTTTCAAATCCATTGCTTTAGCTGCTTTTATCGCGATTTTTTTCTCTTCAGGGGTAACTTTTATTACAGAGGCAGTGCCGCCAAGATGAATATTTGCCCTAAATTCTCCTGGCATAGCTTCACGCTGAATAGCAGCAACGACTTTTCCGTCAATCACAAAACAACGAATATCTTTTCCGTTTGCTTCTTTAATGAATTCCTGAACCAGTATATTTGCATTTAAGCTTTTAAAAGCATTGATTACACTTTCTGCCGCTTTTTTCGTTTCTGCTAAAACTACGCCTTTACCTTGCGTTCCTTCGAGTAGTTTTACAATTAAAGGCGAGCCTCCAACCATTTTAATTAAGTTGTCGGTATCCAAAGGTGAATTGGCGAAACCGGTGGTTGGGATGTCGATACCACTGTTTAAAAGTAATTGTAATGAATATAATTTATCGCGTGACTGCGTGATGGCTGAAGCCGAGTTTAAACAAAAAACTTTCAAAGCTTCAAATTGACGCGTTAGGGCACAACCATAAAAAGTAATACTTGGTCGAATTCTTGGGATAATAGCATCAAACTGATTTAATATTTTTCCGCCACGATAATGTATTTCAGGTGTTTTTGCATCCAGTTTCATATAGCATTCCTTGATATTCAAAAAGTGCATTTCATGGCCACGCATTTCGCCTGCTTCCATGATTCGTTTATTGCTGTACAACTCCGGATTGCTGGCTAAAAGCCCGATTCGTAAACCGGAAGTTGCTTTTTCAGAGTTTTGGTATAATTCTTTTAATGTATCAGTAGAAGGTTGTCCTAAAAGATATTTTTCTTCAGGATCAACCAATACCCGTCCACTCATGGCTTCGCGCCCTAAAAGCATGCGAAAACCCATAGAATCACGATTGGTTAAAGTCATTTCTATGGGCCATTTTATTTCTCCCAGTTTGATGCTGGTATGAATTACATAACGATGTTCCCTGAAACCACTTGAACTTTTTACAATTCTTTTATCTACTAATGGCGCTTCGCAATGTATGATGGTTTTGATATTATTCTGAATTGGGTTAATATCAAACTTTACCCAATTTGCGTCATTTTTTATGAACGGAGCTATATTTATCGCATGCATTGCGGAAGTTTTAGCACCAGAATCCACACGAGCCTTGATTGTCGGGATTCCTAATTCTGGAAATGCACACCATTCTTCACTTCCTAAAATGACTTTATTTTGAAACATATATTGTTTTTTTATTATAGAATTTAATACTCAAAAGTAGGTATTTGCTTTTACTAAAGATACTAAATTATCTAAAAAAAATACCCGTTATGTTATGAAAACGTAACGGGTATATTATTTTTGTTATAAATTTAAACTAATTTATTGATTAGTCGGCTCTTCTGCTTTATGTATTTCTACTGAAAGTTCCTGAGCTTTTTCATCTTTTAAATCCATTAAGATTTCATCTCCTGAATGTATTTTTGAAGTTATGATTTCTTCGGCTAATAAATCTTCTACATATTTCTGAATTGCTCTTTTCAGGGGTCTTGCTCCAAATTGTCTGTCAAAACCTTTCTCAGCAATAAATGCTTTTGCTTTATCAGTAAGACTTAAATTGTATCCAAGTTCAGAAATACGTGCATATAGTTTTTTAAGTTCGATTTCGATAATCAAATCTATATCAGCTTTTTCTAATGCATTAAATACAATTACATCATCAATTCTGTTTAAGAACTCAGGAGCGAAGGTTTTTTTCAATGCATTTTCGATAATGCTTTTTGAGTTTTCATCGGCCTGAGCCACTTTTGCAGCAGTTCCGAATCCCACACCCTGACCAAAATCTTTCAGCTGACGCGCACCAACATTCGATGTCATGATGATAATAGTATTTTTAAAGTCAATTTTACGACCTAAACTATCAGTCAAATAACCGTCATCAAGAACCTGAAGCATCATGTTAAACACATCCGGATGCGCTTTTTCGATCTCGTCTAAAAGCACAACGCAATAAGGTTTTCTGCGAACTTTCTCCGTCAATTGACCCCCTTCTTCGTATCCTACGTATCCCGGAGGCGCTCCAACTAAACGAGAGATAGCAAATTTCTCCATGTATTCACTCATATCGATACGAACTAGCGCATCTTCAGAATCGAATAATTCTTTAGCTAAAACTTTTGCTAATTGTGTTTTTCCAACTCCTGTCTGACCTAAGAAAATGAATGAACCAATTGGTTTATTCGGATCTTTAAGTCCGGCTCTGTTGCGCTGAATAGAACGTGCAATTTTTAAAACCGCATCATTTTGACCAATTACTTTATTCTGAATTAATTCAGGCAATTTGGCTAATTTGTTGCTTTCTGTCTGCGCAATTCGGTTAACAGGGATTCCTGTCATCATGGAGACAACATCAGCTACATTATCTTCTGTAACTTCAATTCGGTTGCTTTTAGAATCTTCTTCCCATTGTTCCTGAGCAAGGGCTAGATCTTTTTCAATACGTTTTTCATCATCGCGAAGTTTGGCTGCCTCTTCATATTTTTGTTTTTTAACAACCATATTTTTGTTTTCACGCACTTCTTCCAATTGACGTTCTAAATCCAAAATCTGTTTAGGGACATCAATATTGGTAATGTGTACGCGAGAACCTGCTTCGTCAAGTGCGTCAATAGCTTTGTCCGGTAAAAAACGTTCAGACATGTATCTGTTTGTTAGTTTTACACAGGCCTCAATGGCTTCTGGCGTATAAGTTACGTTGTGGTGATCTTCATACTTATCCTTCACATTGTTCAAAATTGCAATTGTTTCTTCAACAGAAGTTGGTTCCACAATTACTTTTTGAAAACGTCTTTCAAGAGCTCCGTCTTTCTCAATGTATTGTCTGTACTCATCAAGAGTTGTAGCACCAATACATTGAATTTCACCTCTGGCCAAAGCAGGCTTGAACATATTTGAGGCATCAAGGGAACCCGTTGCTCCACCAGCACCTACAATAGTGTGAATCTCATCAATAAAAAGAATGATGTCATCATTTTTCTCCAGCTCGTTCATTACGGCTTTCATTCTTTCTTCAAACTGACCGCGGTATTTTGTCCCGGCCACTAAGCTGGCCAAATCAAGAGTTACCACGCGTTTATGGAAAAGAATGCGGGATACTTTCTTTTGGATGATGCGCAAAGCCAGTCCCTCTGCAATAGCAGATTTACCAACTCCAGGCTCTCCGATAAGAAGCGGATTGTTCTTTTTTCTACGGCTTAGGATTTGGGAAACACGTTCAATTTCCTTCTCGCGTCCCACAACCGGGTCTAGTTTTCCCTCTTCCGCCATTTCTGTTAAATCCCTCCCAAAATTATCTAAAACCGGAGTCTTGGATTTTTTGTTTGATTTATTGGCCGGATTATTAAAACTACTTTCTTTAAGACTGTCATCTTGTCCTGAATCATCGTTATATGATTCGTTTCTTGGCAAGTTTTCTAAGAATTCTTCTTCGTTTGGCGTCATATTTAAATATTGTTCTTTAGCTATGTCATAATCTATTTTTAGCTTATTCAATAGCTTGGTTGTTGGATCGTTTTCGTTTCGTAAGATGCATAAAAGCAGGTGTGCCGTGCTAATCGACGAACTTTGAAATACTTTTGCTTCAAGAAAAGTGGTCTTCAGTGCTCTTTCCGCCTGACGGGTAAGATGAAGATTTTTCTTTTCTGCATTTACTTCAACGCTCTGGTTGGCCGGACTAAGTATTTCTACCTTCCTGCGTAAATGATCTAAATCGACAGCCAGGTTATTAAGTATATGGATAGCTTTTCCGTTACCATCCCTTAAAATGCCCAGCATTAGATGTTCAGTACCAATAAAGTCGTGACCCAAACGTAAGGCTTCCTCTTTACTGTAGGTAATAACATCTTTTACTCTTGGTGAAAAATTATCATCCATAATATATAATTGGTATTGTAAATTTAATGATTTAGTTTTTGAAAAACAAAAACCATACCCTTGACAACTGCTGTCAGCTAATAGACAAAAAAAATAACAATAAAACCGTTAAAAAACGCTTAATTTATTAACTAAAAGTGAAAACAAAGTTGTTAATAAATCATTGAAATAAGTGTGTGAAAATAGGTCTAAAAATTTCAAAAAAACGTATCTTGGCACGCTTTGAAAATTAATATAATTATTTAATATAACAATTTATGTCTGAAGGAGAAAAGTTAATTCCTATTAACATCGAAGATGAAATGAAATCAGCTTACATCGATTATTCGATGTCAGTAATCGTATCAAGAGCACTTCCAGATGTTAGAGATGGCTTGAAACCAGTACATCGAAGAGTTCTTTACGGAATGTATGACTTAGGAGTAACATCAAGATCTGCTCACAAAAAATCTGCGAGAATTGTAGGGGAGGTCTTAGGTAAGTATCACCCACACGGGGATACCTCTGTTTACGACGCCATGGTACGTATGGCTCAGGAATGGAGTCTGCGATATCTTTTGGTTGACGGACAGGGTAACTTTGGTTCTGTTGATGGTGATAGCCCTGCGGCAATGCGTTATACTGAGGCCAGAATGAAAAAGATTTCGGAAGAAATTATGGCAGATATCGAAAAAGAAACTGTTGATTTTCAATTAAACTTTGACGATACACTATATGAGCCAAAAGTAATGCCAACAAGGGTCCCTACCTTATTAGTAAATGGTGCAACAGGTATTGCGGTTGGTATGGCTACAAATATGCCCCCTCACAATTTAACCGAAGTTATTAATGGAACACTGGCATACCTTGATAATAATGATATCGAAATAGACGAATTAATAACACATATTAAAGCTCCGGATTTTCCAACAGGAGGTATAATATATGGTTATGAAGGAGTTCGTGAAGCATTTAAAACTGGTAGAGGACGTATTGTTATGCGTGCTAAAGTTGGTTTTGAAGAAGTTGACGGAAGAGAATCAATCATTGTAACTGAAATTCCATATCAGGTTAATAAAGCTGATATGATCAAGCGTACCGCTGATTTAGTCAACGAAAAGAAAATTGAAGGAATTGCCAATATACGCGATGAATCTGACAGAAACGGTATGCGTATCGTTTATATTTTGAAACGTGATGCTACACCAAACGTAGTTTTAAATACTTTATACAAGTTTACACAGTTACAATCTTCTTTTAGCGTAAACAACATTGCATTAGTAAAAGGCCGCCCACAAATGCTGAATCTGAAAGATATGATTCATTATTTTATTGAGCACCGTCATGATGTTGTAGTAAGAAGAACGCAGTTTGAATTGCGCAAAGCTGAAGAAAGAGCGCATATCTTAGAAGGATTAATTATTGCATCTGACAACATTGATGAAGTAATTGCCATAATAAGAGGTTCAAAAAACACAGAAGAAGCCCGTGAGAAATTGATTGAAAGATTTAATTTGTCCGACATTCAGGCCCGTGCTATTGTTGAGATGCGTCTGCGTCAGTTAACAGGATTGGAACAAGATAAATTAAGAGCTGAGTTTGAAGAATTGATGAAGCTAATTGAGCACTTAAAAGCCTTATTAGCAGATGTAAATTTGAGAACTGACTTAATTAAGGAAGAGCTTGTTGAAATCCGTGATAAATATGGTGACGAGCGTCGTTCTCAAATTGAATATTCTGGTGGAGATGTAAGCATCGAAGATTTAATTGCTGATGAGAATGTTGTTATTACCATTTCGCATGCAGGTTATATCAAACGTACTAATCTTACAGAGTACAAAACTCAAAATAGAGGAGGAGTTGGACAAAAAAGTGCCGGAACAAGAGATCAGGATTTCTTAGAGCATATGTACGTGGCAACAAATCATCAATATATGATGTTTTTTACGCAAAAAGGAAAATGTTTCTGGATGCGTGTTTATGAAATTCCGGAAGGAAGCAAAACAGCAAAAGGCAGGGCAATTCAAAATTTAGTAAACATTGAGAGTGATGATAAAGTAAAAGCTTTCATTTGTACCCAAGATTTAAAGGACAAAGATTATATCAATAGCCATAATCTTGTAATGGTTACCAAACAAGGTCAGGTTAAGAAAACTTCTTTAGAGAAATATTCTAAACCAAGAGTAAATGGTGTTGCAGCTATTACTATTAAAGAAGGCGATGAATTATTGGAAGCAAAATTAACCAACGGAGAAAGTCAAATTATTCTGGCTGTTAAATCTGGAAAATTAGTTCGTTTTGAAGAAACCAAAACACGCCCGATGGGAAGAACAGCTTCAGGAGTTCGTGGAATTACCTTAAAAGATGATACTGATGAAGTTATTGGTATGGTTACTGTAGATAAAAACAATATTAATGATTCACAAATTTTAGTTGTTACAGAAAACGGATATGGAAAACGTACTAAATTAGTTGATGATGATGGCGAAGATGTTTACAGAATTACAAACCGTGGTGGTAAAGGAGTGAAAACACTTAATATTACTGAGAAAACCGGAAAATTAATTTCGATAAATGCGGTAACAGATGCTGATGATTTAATGATTATCAACAAATCTGGATTAACAATTAGAATGGCTATTGAAGATTTACGTGTAATGGGCCGCGCTACGCAAGGAGTTCGATTGATTAACTTAAAAGGTAAAGATTCAATTGCTGCAGTTACAAAAGTCATGAAGGATGATGTTGCTGAAGTTATTGTTGACGAAGATGGTAATGTTATCGAATCTGCTATCGAAAGAGTTAAACCGGATTTAGAAGTTCTTGAAGACGAAGGTGTTGCAGAAGATGATGAAGACGATGATTCTGAAGAAGTAGTTGAAGACGAAGACGATTCTGAAGAAGAAGAATCTGAAGAATAGAAGATTAATTACTCAAAATTAAAGTTAAATATACAAATTGAATATTATGAAAAGTAAATATGTAATACTTGCATCAGCATTATTGATCTCAGTAGCTACTTTTGCTCAGAAAGATCAGATAAAAAGTGCTGAAAAAGCATTAAAAGGTGGAGATGCTCAAGGAGCAATTTCAATATTGAGAGATGCTGAAAATATGGTTGTGAATGCTAAAGATACTGAGCAGGCCCAATACTATTTTGTAAAAGGGAATGCTTATCTGGATTTAGCAAATAAAAAAGTAGAGGAGAGTAAAAACTTATCTCTTGCTGCCGAAAGTTATCAAAAATTAATTGATGTTGAAAAAGCCTCTGGAAAATTAAAATATTCAACTCAAGCTGCAACTTCAATTACTCAAATTAAAGGATTGTTGGTTAACTCAGCTATTGCAGATACTCAGTCAAATAAACCAGCAGAGGGTGCGAAAAAATTGTATGATGCTTATTTATTAGATAAAAAAGATACTATCAATTTATATTATGCGGCTTCTACATATGTAAACGCTCAGGATTATGATGCTGCTTTGCCAATGTATGAAGAGTTAAAAAAATTAAATTATTCAGGAAAAGGAACAAGCTTTACTGCTGTAAATAAGGCTTCTGGTAATGAAGACGGCTTTAATACAGCAAATGAAAGAGATATGGCTGTTAAAATAGGTACCCACGAAAAGCCTAAAACAGAAAGCATTCCTTCAAAAAGAGGTGAAGTTTATAAAAATTATGCTTTAATCTTAGTTCAGAAAGGAAGAATTGAGGATGCTAAAAAAGCCATAGCTGATGCAAGAAAAGCGAATCCTGAAGACTCTTCTTTAATTCTTTCTGAGGCTAACTTATATTTAGAAACTAAAGATTACGATACCTATAAAAAATTGGTAGGCGAAGCTTTGCAAAAAGAACCAAATAACAAAGAATTAATTTTCAACCTTGGTGTAATTAGTGCAAATGCTAAAAATGCTGCTGACGCAGAGAAATATTATTTGAAGGTTATTGAAATCGATCCTAATTATGCAAATGCTTATCTAAATCTTGCAGCATTAAAATTAGAGGCTGAAAAACCAATTATTGATGAAATGAACAAATTGGGTACTTCTGCGAAGGATATGAAACGTTACGATGTTCTTAAAGCACAAAGAGAAGGTGTATTTAAAAGCGTAATACCTTATCTTAAAAAAGCAAATGAGCTAGATCCAAAGAATGAAGATGTTTCAAAAACATTATTAGGTGTTTATAAAGCACTTGAAATGACTGCAGAAGCAAAAGCACTAAAAGCTACAATGTAAATTTTTGAAAGAATAGTTTAAATTGAAAACCGTCTAAAATATTTAGACGGTTTTTTTTGTACCCAGTTTAGATTACATTACGAACTAAATATGATTATAGTTTCTCCGAGTTGATGTTTGAAATAAGTTAATTTTGAGATGTAACATGACCGAAAAATCAGACTTCTGTTAATAATAAAAATAATATAACTGATTTGAACTTGCTGCGTGGCAAAAAAAAAGAGACCAAATTAAATGATATGGTCTCTTTTGAATACGATTTTTTTATACTACTTCAATTTGTTTTCTGTATCAGTATAATTACCGGTAATAGTTACATTACTGTTTTTAGTTACTTTTCCGTAAATAGTTATTGAAGAATTATTTCCAATAAAATTAATTTTTGCACCGCTGTTCAGTCTCAAATCTCCCCAGATTACAACAGATCCTTCAATCTGTAATAAAGCATTACTGTTGATGATAAGTTCTGTTGGATTAGATTGTTGGTATTTTCCTTGTGCCAATGTACCTCTCATGTTAAAAGTACCGCCACTATTTAATATTAAGCTATTTTGAATCGTTATCGCGCCACAATGAGTAAAGATTCCACCTGAATTCACTATAACAGAATTAATAGCTGTCGATCCTGAAAATGATTTAATTTCATTCGAATTTAAAATTAAATCTTTCCCCTGATTATATGTTGAATATTGTTCACAACTTGAAAAGATGGTATTTTCTTTTTCTTTTTTGATAATTTTTAAACCACCTTTTCCACTTGCAACATAAATAAAATCACCACTTGATTTTACATAGTTTGATGAACCTTCAATATCAACTGTTCCTAATAAAGTAAGTTGTGTTCCTGACTTGTAAACGTTTAATCCTGCAGCTCCATTGGCAACAAATGCATATCCATTATTTACCGAAACTGCATTTGTTACGTTATCCTCTCCGGAATTCATTAATTCGATAGTTTGTAATTTTGAACCACTATTGATATCGTATACACCTAAACCATTATATCCTTCAGAAACTAATAATTTTTGCCCGTCAAAATCTATTGTTCTTTTAGCTCCGCTCACATCTGCAGAAGTGCTGAAAGTTTTTTGTAAAGTTAAGTTAGATTCATTATAAACGTTTACACCTTTTGTACCACTTAAAGTAACTATTTTATCCCCGTTTATTGCCAACGAACGTAAATCTTCTAAAGCGGTTTTATTGATAATTTGCTTAGTAGAACTATTAATTTTGTATAAATTTCCCTGATCTCCGGTTGTTGCAAAATATGAAACTGAGTTTGAGATAACATCAGTTGTTACTTTTCCTTCAAGAGTATTAATTGTGAATTTATCAGTAAGTAAACCTGAACTCAATTGCATGTTGATTACAATTGATGGGTGTGATATAGAACTATCTTTATCAATATCCGTAGCACCTGCTATGATTAAATTTCCATTAGAATAAACTAATGAAGTGATATCGGTGTTCGAAATTAATGCAGAAGTCACCAGTTTTGGTTTGTATGGGTCTGTGATATCAATAACATCTATGGCACCAGAGTAGGTATCACCACTCATAGTATAAGCGACATAAGCATAGTTTTCGTTTACCGCCACATGATTTGCCTGCAATGTTTTTCCATTATTATCAACTGGAGGGTTGATTTCAGCAATTTGGACAAGTGGAAAATCATTTGTACTTGAGACTGTTTTTTTAGTTGTTGATGTATTTATAAGGCTTAGTACTCCCGAATTACTATAATCTAATCGTTTATTAAGGGAATTCAAATCATTATTAATTTTAACTTTATTTGTTGTCTGCTCTTCTTTTGTCACATTATCATTGTTGTCACAGGATGTAAAAAGCAAAATAGTAAAAAAAGCCAACAAGCTAATATTCTTTTTCATAATTTCTCTTTTGTTTAATTGAGGGTGCAAAAGTATATAAATATTCTAGTTGTTGTACTGATTGTCATTACTTTAACTAAAAATAATCTGCGCAACTTTTTTTCTGTTTCTGGAAAATATTTTTAACATTTAATATCTGATGATTTTAAATAAAAAAGAGAAACCTTTATGGGATTTCTCTTCTTGATAAAATTTTAAAGCAAATTAATGTCTGTGGTGCTCGTGTGAATCTCTGTGATTGTTTTTTCTTCCATGACCTTTATTATGCCCATAGTGATGGCGGTGAGTATCATGATGACAATCATCGTCCTTTCTTTGCTTATATGGTTTTTGAGGCGCGCCGTGATAGCCTTTGTAATATTTTGTTCTGTGTCTGTCATAATAAACATAAGGAGTTCTTCCATGATAATCATTCAATACTACTTTATAACCTGAATATAAATCATAGTTTCTGTATTGTCTTGGTAAACGACTTGATCTCACCCATTTCCCACCTCCAAAATAAATAAATTGTGAAGCTCTTACATCATAGTAAGATTGAATATCTGGTAAATAATAATATTCCATATTTGAATATCCGACAGGTCCCCATACTGGTGGATTTCCTATATTTACATTTACAGATACCTGAGCTTGCGTGGCACTTGCAATTATTAGAAATAATCCAACGATTGCTATTTTTATTGTTTTCATCTTTAATAATTTTTAAATGTTAATTGTATATCAGGATATTCATATACTGTGCCAAAATAATATTATAAAGAAGCATTTAGCCTATAAAATGGCATTTACTTTATTCAAAAAAATCTAATAATTTTATATGTTATTGATTATTAATTTGTTTTGAAAGGTTTAGATGAAAATAAAAATTTGCTTAAAAGTGAAAAATCAGATTATCTAAATTCAATAATTTTAGGTTTTCCTAATTCAAATGACTGAAGTCCGATATCCTGAGTTTCAAAAGTATTTGTTTTAAAAATACTTTCACCTTGAAATGGAATCGTAGGATAATATGAAATTGAAAGCTGAAACGTACTGAAAACTAAATAATCATTGCTTATTAAAACCCCCAAACTGATTTTTGAGTAATATTTATTTTGAAATAAGCCTAAACTACTGTTTCCTAATACAGCAACCGAATAATTAAAATAAGGATTCAGCCTGAAACCTAAAACCTCTTCTGGAGCATACGTTTGGGTCTGCAATGTTAATACCATTTTGCTTTTGCCATAATGTGCAGCATTGAATCCCTGAATTCCATAATTCTCGTTTATTGAAAGCTGATCTCCTATGGAATTAGCTCTGTTGATTCCTATAATTATTTCAGGCTTAATGAATTGTCTTAATTTCCAATTCCCGAAGGTTAATAAATTAGTGAAATAATTAGCTTTTAGTGCAATAGAAGTCTGATAAGTTTTGGCTTCATGAAAAAAAGTGCCAATTTCAAAGTTAGTACTTAAAAATCCCCATTTGTAATAGTCTCCAAAAGATGCCTGTGCGCCAATATAGGGACGCCATATTTCATTCTTATATTGGTATCCTGCTGTTATCCCATAGATTCTTCCTATGGGAACATCTTCGGTCTGCCCATTTCTAAAAATATAATTGTCTTTTACGAATTCACGCGTATTAATTCCGAAGCCCATTAAAATTTGTTTCTCGTCTGAAAAGAAATTGATGGAGTCGAATGCTATGGAGGGTTTCTCGGTATAATCAATGTTTAAGAAACGCCCTGAGACTATAAAATTAGTTGTTCGCTCCTTTTTAGCATTTATACGTGTAATATTAAAAGCTTTAGCGGCCCAAAAGTCATGTGCGTTATATTTAAAAGGCTGAAATTCATATTTTAAGCTGGCATCCTGTAAAGTATCCCGTCTAAATTGTTGTTCAAGTATAACACCTCCAGCCCATTTGGTTAAAGGAGAATAAAAAGGACGTTCAATAGAAATACTTTTATTATAGTTATCATCTAAATCATTATAATATCTAATTTTTGTAGTGATAAAAGTATTTATAATATTAGGAACGGTGTAAACAGCATTATGACCGTTACGTCCATTATCAAATTTATTTGCAAATTTATATTCAAGCTGCTGGCCGGTACCGAGAATATTACGATCATTAAAACCAATGTCAACACGTGAACTTGATATTGAAAATTTAGGAATCAAACTCCATGCATCGAGCACACGGACGGTAACATCAACAGAATCATTACTTGTGCCAACAAGTTCTTCTGAGATCGTTACTTTGTTTACAAATCTTTGTGTTCTGATAATACGTTCAGTTTCTTTTATTTTAAAGCTGTCGTAAGCTGAATTTTTCCTGAAAAGTAACAAATTTTGAATAGCAAATCTTTTGGTTTTGAGATGTAGCTTATTTCCGGTTCTTTCTCCCCAGTTTTTTGGAACCATAGTAGAGTCTGTGTCAGAGCGTCCAAAAGGATCTAAAGTTATGATTCTGATATTACGGATAATTTTGCCATCAATATTTGGCAGGTGCTCATTTTTAACTAAAGTTTCATTTTTCTTTTT
>CBFGNY010000085.1:0-18213 GCA_965650235.1 uncultured Flavobacterium sp.
TAATCACTGGGATAATCCTGTCGGGTCGTATAAAAAAGATTTTGTTTTGCCTGAAAACTGGAAAAATCGTCATGTTTATCTTCATTTTGAAGCAGGAACATCGGCTATGTACATTTGGGTAAATGGTGAAAAAGTTGGGTATACAGAAAACACCAAAAGTCCGGCGGAATTCAATATTTCAAAATATTTAAAACCGGGAAAAAATAGTTTGGCTGTAGAAGTTTACAGATGGAGTGACGGTTCCTACCTGGAAGATCAGGATTTCTGGAGACTTTCAGGAATTGACAGAAGTGTTTATTTGTATAGTACCAATGATATTCGGATTTCTGATTTTTTTGCAAAACCTGATTTAGACGCCAATTATAAAAACGGAAGTTTAAACGTAGATGTTAGTTTAAAAAACCTGACTGCTGCTGCTGTAAATAACCAAAAATTAGAAGCGAAATTAGTGGACGCTGCTGGGAAAAACATTTTTACTAAAGAGTTAAAAGTAAATTTTGAAGCAGATAAAACCCAGACGGTCAATTTTTCTCAAAATGTATCCAGTCCGAAATTATGGAGCAATGAAGCACCAAACTTATATACTTTATTGCTCACGTTAAAAAATGAGAAAGGGGCAATCATAGAAATTGTTTCAACCCAAATCGGATTCAGAAAAGTAGAATTAAAAGGAGGACAATTATTGGTAAACGGAGTCAGATTAATGGTTCACGGTGTTAATATTCACGAACATAATCCGGTTACAGGGCATTTTCAGGATGAAGCAACTATGATGAAAGACATTAAGATGATGAAACAGCTGAATATAAATTCGGTTCGCTGCAGTCATTATCCAAACAATGTTTTATGGGTAAAATTGTGTAATAAATACGGTTTGTTTCTGGTTGATGAAGCCAATATCGAAAGCCATGGAATGGGAGTAGAGGGACAGCCTTTAATTTGGATGAATCCAAAAACTAATCCAGGTTTTCTTCCAGAATGGAGAGAAGCGCATTTGGACAGAATATACAGTTTGGTAGAAAGAGATAAAAATGCGCCTTCGGTAATTCTTTGGTCATTAGGGAATGAAAGTGCCAACGGACCTGTTTTTTATGAAGCTTATAAATGGATCAAAAAAAGAGATAATACCAGATTGGTACAATTTGAGCAGGCAAAAGAAAACGAAAACACAGATATTGTCTGTCCAATGTACCCAACAATTGCTCATATGAAGGAATATGCGGCACGTAAAGAAGTTTCACGTCCGTATATTATGTGTGAGTACTCACATGCCATGGGAAACAGCAGTGGTAATTTTCAGGAATACTGGGATATTATCCGCGGAAGCAAAAACATGCAGGGCGGATTTATCTGGGACTGGGTAGATCAGGGTTTTGAAATGGAAGATGAGGCAGGCCGTAAATATTGGGCTTATGGTGGCGATATGGGAAGCCAAAACTATACAAATGACGAAAATTTTTGTCATAATGGATTGGTTTGGCCAGACAGAACACCGCATCCCGGAGCATTTGAAGTTAAAAAAGTATATCAGGATATTTTATTTAAAGGAGTCGATGTTAAAAATGGAATCATTGAAATTGCAAATGATTTTGGATTTACAAATTTGAATCAATACAATTTCAAATATGAAGTTTTAGAAAACGGAAAGATCATAAAGGAAGGAACAATGAATGTTGCTTTAAATCCGAAATCTAAAAAACAGTTTAAAATTGATTTACCAAAACTGCCATCAAAGGAAGGTGTAGAATATTTATTGAACGTTTTTGCATACACGAAAACAGGTTCTGAAATGCTGCCTCAAAATTTTGAGATTGCCAGAGAACAATTAGTTATCGAAAGTGACAAGTATTTTGCGAAAACAGAACAAAGTAATGCTTCGAAAATTCAGGACGAAAAAGAGGCTTTTGTTTTGAGTTCAGCCAATGTTACTGTTAAGATCAGCAAAACAACCGGATTAATTTCGCATTACAGTTCGAACGGAGAAGAATACTTTAAACAATATCCGGAGCCAAATTTTTGGAGAGCGCCAACAGATAATGACATTGGAAATAAAATGCAGATTAAGTCTAATGTATGGAGAACAGCCGGTAAAAACACTTCTTTAGAAAATATTCAGCTTGTGGAAGAAAACGGAAAAAAATATGTTGTGGCAAAATTGAAGCTTAATGATGTTTTCTCTGATTATACAATTACATATTCTTTGACTAATGATGGCGCTTTAGAAATAGTTCCATCTTTCAAAAAAGGAAATAGTGTATTGCCTGAAATACCTCGCTTTGGAATGTTTTTCGTTTTGAAAAATAATTTTGAAAATCTCGATTATTACGGAAGAGGACCTTTAGAAAATTATCCAGACAGAAATACTGCTGCATTTAAAGGAATTTATCAAAGTAAAGTAGCAGACCAATATGTGCCTTATACACGCCCGCAGGAAAACGGATATAAAACAGATATTCGCTGGTTTACACTTTCAAGTAATAGTGGCAAAGGTTTAGAAATAAAAGGACTCCAGCCTTTAGGAATAAGCACGCTGAATAATTATCCAGGTGATTTTGACGGAGGGATATCCAAAAAGAACATTCATTCCAGTGATATTACACCCAGAGAGGAAGTAGTAGTTTGTGTTGATTTAACCCAGCGCGGATTAGGAGGAGACAATAGCTGGGGATTACCGCCACATGAGCAATATCAACTAACGCAAAATGAATACAGCTACGGATTTGTCATCAAACCAATTTTAAAGTAATCAGTTTTTTAAAGTAATCAGTGATCAGTTTTTTAGTATTCAGTTTTTAGTCATTTTACCATTGAAGACTAGACTGAATACTAAACACGGAATACTGAACACTAAGACTGAACACTAAGACTGACCACTAAGACTGAATACTAAAAAACTGACCACTGATACTGACCACTGAATACTAAAAAAATGAGTAACACTACAAATGGAAGACTAATTTCTCTGGACGCTCTGAGAGGTTTTGTTATGTTTTGGATTATGAGCGGAGAACATATCGTTCATGCTCTTGCAAAGGCTGCACCAATTCCGGTTTTTGTATGGATGTCATCACAAATGCATCACACAGAATGGGAAGGCATTACATTTTATGACATGATTTTTCCGATATTCTTGTTTGTTGCAGGAGTTTCAATGCCTTATTCTTTCGAGAAAAAAATGAAAGCTGCAGGTGTGAATACTCCAATGGAATTACCATCTCGGGAAAAGAAAAAAATATACCTGTCCATGTTCAAAAGGACTTGCATTTTAGTCTTTCTGGGATTTGTAGTAAACGGACTATTGAGATTTGAGGGCTATGACCAAACACGTTTTGCCAGTGTATTGGGACGTATTGGGCTTGCCTGGTTTTTTGCAGGTCTTATTTATTTAAATTTTAATTTAAAGAAACAGCTATTTTGGTTCGCAGGTATTTTGATTGGCTATTATTTAGCTATGAAACTAATACCGGTTCCGGGTTTCGGAGCAGGTGTTCTAACCAAAGAAGGTTCATTAGAAGGCTATATTGACCGATTATTTCTTCCGGGGAGATTACACAGCATAGTCTATGATCCGGAAGGTTTGTTCTCAACGATTCCAGCTGTTGCAACTGCTTTGTTGGGAATGTTCTTAGGGACTTTTTTAAGGGCTTCTGGTACATTTTCGACCAATAAAAAATTATTGATATTGGTTGCTTCCGCAATTGTTTTGATAGGAACAGGCCTTATTTGGAGCTACGATTTCCCAATCAACAAACATTTGTGGACAAGTTCTTTTGTGTGTTATGTGGGCGGATTTAGTATTTTGTTTTTTACTTTTCTCTATCTGATAATTGATGTGTTCGGTTATTATAAATGGGCGTTTCCGTTATTACTAATTGGTTCAAATTCTATACTGATTTATATGGCAGCCGAAGGTTTGGTGAATTTTAAACACACTGCAGACTTTCTATTTGGAGGACTCATTAAATTCTCCCCACTTATTTGGCAGCCTGTATTTGCAACGCTATCAGTAACGTTTGTACAATTGATTTTACTCTATTTTCTGTACAAAAGAAAATGGTTTTTAAAAGTCTAAGTAAACGTTACCAACAACCACCAACTATCAACTATCAACTATCAACCAAAAAACTAGCCTCATTATGAATACACTACAAACCGCAGATTACATCGTTTTTCTTATTTATTTCGTAATAGTCACATCTTACGGAATGTATATTTACAGGAGCAAGAAAAATGCAACTACGAGTTCTAACGAATATTTTTTGGCAGAAGGTTCTCTTACCTGGTGGGCGATTGGGGCATCATTAATTGCCTCTAATATTTCGGCGGAGCATTTTATAGGAATGAGCGGTTCGGGTTTTGCCATCGGATTGGCTATTGCTTCATATGAATGGATGTCGGCGGCTACCTTAATTATAGTAGCCATGTTTATTCTGCCGGTTTATCTTAAAAATAAAATATTCACGATGCCGCAATTTTTGGCAAAAAGATACAACGGAACAGTAAGTACCATAATGGCGATAATTTGGCTGTTGATCTATGTATTTGTAAATTTGACTTCTATTATTTATTTAGGCGCTTTGGCAATTTCATCAATTGCACCAATAAGTTTTCAATTTTGTGTGATCGGATTGAGTTTGTTCTCCGTCATCGTTACTTTAGGCGGAATGAAAGTGATTGGTTATACCGATATGTTTCAGGTAATCGTATTGATTCTGGGGGGTTTGGTTACGACTTATTTGTCTTTAACTTTATTATCAGAGCAGTTTGGTTTTGGAAAAGATATTCTGAAAGGGCTTTCTGTTATCGCTGACGAAGCACCTGGTCATCTACATATGATATTAGAAAAATCAAATCCGCATTATAACGAATTACCGGGAATGTCAGTACTTGTAGGCGGAATGCTAATCAATAATCTGGCCTATTGGGGATGTAATCAATACATTGTTCAAAGAGCGTTGGGAGCCGATTTGAAAACAGCACGTAAAGGCATTTTGTTTGCCGCTTTCTTAAAATTATTAGTTCCAATTATAGCCGTTTTGCCAGGTATTGCGATGTACGTCATGCATCAAAACGGAATGTTTCAGCAAGAAATGGTCGATGCTGCAGGAGTTTTAAAACCAGATCATGCTTATCCAACCTTGATGAATTTATTACCGGCAGGTTTAAAAGGAGTAGCGCTCGCAGCTTTAACAGCAGCAATTGTAGCTTCTTTGGCAGGAAAAGCCAATAGTATTTCGACAATCTTTTCTTTGGACATTTATAAAAAATATTTTAACAGAGAAGCAACTGAAAGAAAACTGGTACTTACCGGAAGATGGTGTGTTGTAGTGGCCATGTTTATTGCAGCTCTTGTTGCTCCGGCATTAAAATCGTTAGATCAGGCGTATCAGTTTATACAGGAATATGTTGGTTTCTTTTCGCCTGGAGTTCTGGCTATATTTTTACTCGGAATGTTCTGGAAAAAAACTACACCCACAGCAGGACTTGCCGGTGCATTACTTACAGTTCCGATTGCTGCAATATTAAAATTCCTGCCAATGTGGACAAATGGTGCTTTTCCTGATTATCCATTTTTAGACAGAATGACGATTTCTTTTTTTATAATCGTATTTTTAATGGTAGCCATCAGTCTTTTAAAACCTGAGTCTGAAGAGAAATTAGAAGCTCATAAAATCGAAGTTGATAAATCAATGTTTAAAGTGTCGTCAGAGTTTATAATGGGATCCTTTATTATCTGTGGCGTATTAGTAGCATTGTATACTGTTTTTTGGTAATATTTCCTCAATATAATAAAGTTGTAAATCTGATTTTTAATTATTTAAATAACATTATTTAAAGTTTTTAATAAATAGAATAAAATGATAAATAAAACTATAATTGCCGTAATCGTTTTTTGTATTTCATTGACAGCTGCAGGTCAAAAAATATATGATATCAAAAAGTATGGGGCCAAAGGAGATGGCAAAACGAATGATGCTATTGCGATTCAAAAAGCGATAGATGCCTGCAGTAAAACAGGCGGGCAAGTACTCATTCCTGCACCGTTTACGTTTTTAACGGGACCTTTTAATGTAAAATCAAATGTTGATTTGCATATTGAAGGAGGAGCCAAAATCCTGGCAAGCCCGGATGAAAAGTTATATACAGAAAGTGCTTTTCGCGAAAACAAAGGAGAAGGAACAATCTGGATTGGCGGTAAAAACATCGAGAATTTTACCATTAGCGGAAGCGGAAAAATTGACGGAAACGGAATCTCGTTTATGGGAGCCGAAGAAGAAGACGCTTATATTTTGAAGCCTTTCCATATTTTAGATCCACGTCCTCATGTACTTACCATTATTGGCGGAAAAAATATCAGAATACAAGATGTTCATATAGGGAATTCGGCTTATTGGACCATTCACCTTGTGGGTTGTAATGATGTTGTTATTAGTGGAATTACTTTATTGAATAGTTTAAAAGTCCGCAATAGTGATGGTATTGACCTAGACCATTCGAAAAATGTCCGCATTAGTGATTGTTATATTGAAAGCGGAGATGACTGCATTTGCCTGAAAAACAGAAGAGAATTTGAGGAGTTCGGCGCCTGTGAAAACATTACGGTTACCAATTGTACGATGACCAGCAGCAGTTGTGCGATCAAAATTGGTTCAGAAAACATGGATGCCATTAGACAAGTCGTATTCAATAATTGTATCATTAAAAACAGCAATCGGGGAGTTGGTATTCAAAATCGGGATGAAGGAACGGTGAGTGATGTTATTTTCTCGAATATGATTATTGAAGGAAAACTGACTACCGATACCTGGTGGGGAAAAGCAGAACCTATTTATGTAACGGCTTACAGTCGTGCAAGCGGAAACCATAAGGATGCCAACTGGCGTTTTCCAAAGGGAGCTACTGAAGGAAAAGTGGGCGCAATCAGTAATATTTATTTCAATAATATTCAGTGTTTTGGTGAAAATGGTGTGTATGTGAGTGGAGAAACAAAGGACAAAATTAAAAACATCGTTTTTGAAGGCGTAAATGTTTCTATTGATAAAACATCTCAATTTCCGGGAGGGATTTATGATCGCCGCCCATCAAAAATGGATGGTTTTGTAAAAGGAAGTACTTCAGGTTTTTATTTTGATACGGCAGAAAATATAAAAGTGCAGAATTGCTCCGTGACTTGGGGGGAAAACAAACCCGATTATTTCAAATACGCTATTGAAAGTAAAAATGTTGATGTTTTAAAAGTGATTAATTTAGATGGAGAATCTGCTTTTCCCGATAAATATGAAGCTGTGAAAAAATAAAACCAGAAAAAGCAAAATATTTCCCTTTAGCCCCGATTACTTCACTTAACTTTTATTTTAATTGGAGTTCAGTGAACTTCGTTTGCAGTGGAAATTCTTATGTGCAGGGGTTCGGCACATATTACAACGGATAGCGGGACGATGCTGCTAAAAAATCCAAATCTTTCTGCTCTAAATGATGAAAGTTTGAATAAATTAGCAAAACTAAATTATCAACCATTTTACAAATGAAAAATAATATAATTACAAAAATTATCATTGGCGGTTTGCTGTTTAATGGCTTTTACAGTTTTGCCCAAAAGGCGACTTTAGAAGTTGACATCAATAAGACCATTACTAAAATCCAGCCAACGATGTTTGGTTTGTTTTTTGAAGACATCAATTTTGCTGCTGACGGAGGACTGTATGCCGAAATGATTAAAAACAGATCTTTTGAGTTTGAAAAGCCTTTAATGGGATGGGAGCAGCCTAATACCAAAAGAAGTTCCCTGAACATGCAATCAGGTGTTGCTACAACTATTAAAGTATCCGAGAACGAAACCAATCAAAATTTCTGCAGGGTTTTGGTAAATGATGCCAAGGGATATGCGATTATCAATGAGGGATTTAGAGGAATGGGTGTCAAAAAAGGGGCAAAATACAATCTGTCCTTAAAAGCGGCTAATCATGAAGGAGCCATCAAAAAAATAATCATTCAGCTTATTGATAAAGACAAAAAAGTGATTGGTGAAACCAGTATTGTGCCAACCACTAAAGAATGGGAATATTATTCGGCACAATTTACAGCAACTCAGACTGAAGCAAAAGCCAAATTAAAAATAACTTTTGAAGGAACAGGAACGATTGATTTAGACATGATTTCGCTTTTTCCGGAAGATACCTGGAAGAATAGAAAAAATGGTTTGCGAAAAGATCTTGTACAGCTTTTATATGATATGAAACCAGGATTTTTACGTTTTCCGGGTGGCTGCATTGTAGAGGGAAGAACTTTGGCAGATCGTTATCAATGGAAGAAATCAGTAGGGGATATTGAAGACAGAAGAACGATGATGAACCGTTGGAATGTGGAGTTTAGCCATAAACAGACTCCGGATTATTTTCAGAGTTTTGGATTAGGTTTTTACGAATATTTTCAGCTTTCAGAAGATATTGGTGCAACGCCGTTGCCTATTTTAAGCTGTGGAATGGCTTGTCAATACAACACTGGTGAATTGGCTCCAATAGAAGAATTAGATCCTTATATTCAGGATGCTTTAGATTTAATCGAGTTTGCCAATGGTTCAGAAGAAACTACCTGGGGAATAATCCGTTCAGATATGGGGCATCCAAAACCGTTCAACCTAAAATATATTGGGGTTGGAAATGAGCAATGGGGACCGGATTATATTGAAAGATATAAGGTTTTTGAAAAAGCCATAAAAGCAAAATATCCAGATATTATCATCGTTTCAGGAAGTGGACCTTCTCCAGACGGTGAACATTTTGACTTTGGAATGGCCGAACTTAAAAAACTGAATGCAGAATTGATAGATGAGCATTATTATCAAAGTCCAAAATGGTTTAGGGAAAACGCAACCCGTTATGATAATTACGACAGAAAAGGACCGAAGATATTTGCGGGAGAATATGCTGCACAAAGTGTTTCGGGTGCCAATCCAAACAATAGAAACAATTGGGAATGTGCTTTTTCTGAAGCTGCTTTCATTACCGGACTGGAGCGAAATGCTGAAGTGGTGAATCTGACTTCATACGCTCCGTTAATGGCACACGAAGAAGCCTGGCAATGGACACCTGATATGATTTGGTTCAATAATTTAGAATCTTACGGGTCAGCTAATTATTATGTACAAAAATTATTCTCCACCAATAAAGGAACCGATTTACTGAATATTACAAATGACGGAAAACCATTAACAGGACAAAACGACCTGTATGCATCGGCCGTAAAAGATGTAAATACGAAAGAAGTAATTGTTAAATTGGTCAATACATCGGCAAAAGCACAAGAGGTTGCAGTTGATTTAAAAGGAGGTAAGTTAGCTTCAAAAGGATCTGTAATTTCACTTGCCAGTCCGAATTTGCAAGACGAAAATACTTTTGCCGAACCTAAAAAAATAAGTCCAAAGGAAAGTACTTATAAATTGAAAGGAGAGAAGGCAGAATTGAATTTGCCTGCTTATTCTGTGACAGTTTTGAAGTTAAAAATGAAATAATAAATTTAATTACATCTTAAAAATTCATAGGCACTTATTTTAAGTGCCTATTTTGATTACGATATTCTCCCGGAGTCAGATTTACTATTTGTTTGAATACTTTTGAAAAGTGGGGCAAATTAGAAAAGCCTGTATGTATAGCGATTTCTAAAAAAGTATTATTTGTTGTGGCAATCAGATATTGCGCCCTTTCTATCTTCTTTTCATGGATATAATTCAGGGGTCTTTGACCTGTGTGAATCAAAAACTGTTTTGAAAAATAATCCTGATTCTGATTTATTCTGTTAGCTAATTCTGCAACAGTAAGATTATCACTTAAATTAAGCTGTATATAACTCATCGTGTCCAAAATTTTGGAAGGTACCGATTGCGAATTATTTGTTTTAAAACCCTTTGAGCTCAGGAATCTGGAAATCAGGAGAAGAAGAATTCCTTGATTTTCAAATATTAAATGTGTTTTAATTTCATTGTTAAGCGACAGATATTCTTTGTAATACGCTTCTTTTTCATAAACTTTTGGATTTTCTGACCGATTAATTCCTCTTCCGGGATTAATATGGAGCAATCTTTTTATCAATGCGACATCAATTTCTGTGGCGGGTAATTTCATGATGCTTCTATTATTATTAAACAGAGAGATTCCATCAGGAGATTCTTCAAAAAATTGAATAAAATATTGACTCAAATAGTGATCACAATTCAGGTTACAAATCGTAAAACTCGGAATAAGATACAAATGACCAGGCTCTAAAGTGAGTCGTTCCGAACTGTCTGAAATAAATCCTATTCCATCATCAATATAATACAATCTATAATAAGGGCTGATCACATTATTGTAATTCCAATTGTGATTCAGTTTCACATAGTCTACATGTAATAAGGAGAAGGAATATTTGAAAATATTTTTAGCCATAAATATTAATAAAAGTCGTTTTTGAATAATAAAAAATCGTTTTTGGATAAATAAATTGTAGTACCCATCGATTATATTTGTTTTGTTTATCTCAAATTTTTGGCATCAAAAAAATTGATAATAAAATTTATGAGAAACTATTTTAAATAATATTAAGTAAATGAGCTAATAATTAGTATTTATAAACAATATTATAAAGTAAATAAAAATAATCGGAAATATATAACAAAATATGAATAGACGTAACGCTTTAAAATTAGCAGCTTCAGGTTTAGCAGGTTTATATTTATCGCCTTTATTAGGGCAAGCCAACTTATTAACTTCGCCTGTTTTTAATGGACCGTTTGAACCTAATTGGGATTCCCTTACCAAATATGTTGTTCCGGATTGGTTTCGAAATGCAAAATTTGGAATGTGGGCGCATTGGGGACCACAATGTGAGCCGGAAGCCGGGGACTGGTATGGAAGAGGAATGTATGAGGAAGGTTCACGTCAATATAAATTTCATGTGGAAAAATATGGGCACCCTTCAAAATTTGGTTTCAAAGATGTGATCAATGTGTGGAAAGCCGATAATTGGAATCCTCAGGAATTAGTCAATTTATATAAAGATGCAGGAGCCAAATATTTTATGGCTATGGCCAATCATCATGATAATCTGGATTTGTATGACAGTAAGTACCAGCCTAACTGGAATTCAACTAAAATGGGGCCCAAAAAAGATATCATAGCCGGATGGGAAAAAGCAGCACGAAAAGCAGGACTACCTTTTGCCGTGAGCGTTCATGCAGCCCATGCCTGGAATTGGTTTGATACTTCTCAGGGCGCTGATAAAAACGCCCCTTTGGCAGGAGTGCCTTATGATGGAAAGCTGACAAAGGCTGATGGAAAAGGAACCTGGTGGGAAGGTTTAGACCCTCAGGAATTGTATGCCCAAAATCATCCATTAAGTGCAAAGCCTTCAGATAAGTCTTCTGTACATAGTCAATGGGATTGGGCAGACGGAGCTTCAGTACCATCCTCGGATTATTCAGAAAAATTTCATGACCGAACGATTGATTTGATCGATAAATACAATCCCGATATGATTTATTTTGACGATACCGCATTACCACTTTGGCCAATAAGCGATGCAGGTTTACGGATAGCGGCTCATATGTATAATAAAAGTCTCAAAAAAAATAAAACGGTTCAGGCAGTAATTACAGGTAAAATATTAAATGAACAGCAACGCAAAGCCATAGTTTGGGATATCGAAAAAGGACAAAGCAATAACATAGAACCCTTGCCCTGGCAAACAGATACCTGTATTGGAAACTGGCATTATGACAGAGGGGTTTATGATCAAAAAAGATATAAATCAGCCAAAACGGTCATTCATACCTTAATAGATGTTGTGAGTAAAAATGGTAATTTGATGCTCAATATTCCTGTGCGTGGTGACGGAAGCATCGACGAATTAGAGCGTGAAATTGTAAAAGAAATTGGTGTCTGGATGAAACTAAACAGCAAAAGTATTTATGAAACACGTCCGTGGAAAATATTTGGAGAAGGCCCACAGCAGGAAAGTGCAGGAGCATTGACAGCCCAGGGGTTTAACGAAGGAAAAGGGAAGCCTTACACCTCAGAAGATATTCGTTTTGCCCAAAAAGACAAAATGCTTTATGCAACGGTAATGGCCTGGCCTGAAAACGGTATTGCCATAATTAAAAGTTTAGGTAATGAATCACCTTATCATTTGGAAAAAATTAAACAGATAAAATTGGTAAGCACCGGAGAGAAGCTAAAATTCAAACAAAATGCACAACTTTTGGAAGTGTATTTTCCAAATCAAAAGCCGGAAGCCTCATATGCTAATGCACTGGAAATTATTTAAATATAAAACATGACTTCAAAAATTTGTTACACGTGTGATTTAATAGACAATCCTGAATTAATAAAGAAATACAAATATTATCATTCTAAAGAAAACGCCTGGCCAGAAATTACTAAAAGCATCAGGGATTCCGGAATTGTAGCGATGGAAATCTATTTACTTGCCAACAGGTTGTTTATGATTATGGAAGTTGATGAAACGTTTTCACCGGAACGCAAGCAAAAAATGGATGCTGAAAACCCAAAAGTTCAGGAATGGGAAAATTTAATGTGGGAATTTCAACAACCGCTTCCAATGGCTAAGGAAGGTGAAAAATGGCTGCCTATGGAGCAAATATTTGAGCTGTAATTTTTGCATTTTATTATTTAAAAGACCTCTCAATTCATTTGAATTTGGAGGTTTTTTTAGTTCATATGAAGGGGTGGCTTTACGCTTGTTTTAATAATTTGATACAATTTGGAACGATCCTGTAAATTATTTTGTTACTAAAAATAACTAATTTTGATTTAAGTAAAATTTAATTTCAAAAAGAATCAAAATGGTGAACGAGAGAGTAATGGAGAAGTTAGGAATATTGGCTGATGCGGCCAAATATGATGTGTCATGTTCATCGGCATTAAGCAAACGTGAGAATAAAAATAAAGGGTTAGGCAATGCTAAAGATTATGGGATCTGTCATGCTTTTACTGAGGACGGTCGTTGTGTTTCACTGCTGAAAATTTTACTTACAAACCATTGTATTTTTGATTGTGCTTATTGTGTCAGCAGAAAAAGCAATGATGTAAAACGTGCCGCTTTTACTGTTCAGGAAGTGGTTGATCTAACGATAGGTTTTTATCGACGAAATTATATTGAAGGTTTGTTTTTGAGTTCGGGTATTTTTGACAATGCGGATTATACGATGGAGCGTTTGGTTAAAATTGCCAAAAAGTTGCGACTAGAACATAATTTTAATGGTTACATACATTTGAAAGCGATTCCGGGAGCTAGTGATGAATTACTAAAAGAAGCCGGATTGTATGCAGATCGCTTAAGTGTAAATGTAGAAATGCCAACAGAACAAAGCCTCAAATTACTGGCTCCTGATAAAAATCATAGTGATGTGATTAACCCAATGCAATACCTCAAAAATGAAATTGTTGGATATAAAGAAGAAAAGAAACTAAATTATAAAGCACCACTTTTTGCACCTGCTGGTCAAAGCACCCAAATGGTAATTGGTGCAACAAAAGAAAATGATCTGGAAATTTTGGGCATGGCCGATTATTTTTACCAGCAGATGAATATGAAACGTGTGTATTATTCAGGTTATGTGCCTATTAGTTATGATAATCGTCTTCCTTCTATTGGTACGCCGGTTCCTATTATTCGCGAAAACCGCTTGTATCAGGCCGACTGGCTGATTCGTTATTATGGATTCAATGTCAATGAAATTGTCGGATTCAATCAGCCCAATCTGGATCTTGACATTGACCCTAAACTTGGATGGGCTTTGCGAAACCTGAATCAGTTTCCGGTTGATATCAATACTGCCGATTTGGAACTGATAAAACGTATTCCCGGAATTGGATATTTAAGTGCCCGGAAAATTGTAGCAGCAAGGAAGTTTAAAAAGCTAATTCCAAATGATTTGCAAAAAATGGGAATTGCCTATTCGCGTGCCAAATATTTTCTGGCTTTTGCGACGCCATTTCAAATGCAGAGAGATTTAACTTCTATCCAGATTAAGGATCATATTTTAAATTTCCAAAAGAGTAAATATAAAAATGACTTTTCGAATCAGCTTGCTTTATTTTAATCAAAATGACAGAGGTAATTTACGATGGGACTTATGAAGGCTGGCTTACGGCCGTATATGAAATTTATGAATATAAACTTTCAGACATCGTTTTTGCAAAAAAAGAAACTTCAGGTGCTTTGCTTTTTGCAACCACTCATTTAGTAACAACTGATTTTTCAAAAGCAAAACGCGTTTCGGACGGATTAAAACAACGCCTTTCGGCAGAAGGACTTTCGAATATTTATAATGCATTTTTGTCTGAAGAGCCTCAAATAGAAGAAACTATGCTTCAGTTTGCCCGTCACGTATTTGTTAATTCGATGAATATAGAAGAAGATTTTAGCAATAGTGCAGTCTGGAATCTCAGAAAAGCTTCACGCCTGACCAGGAAAGAGGCGCATCGAATGGAAGCATTTGTTCGTTTTAAATTAACAAAAGACCAATTGTATTATGCGATTATTGAGCCGGACTGTGATGTTCTGCCTCTTATCAAAAGTCATTTTAAAAACCGTTATGCAGATCAGCGTTGGTTGATCTACGATGCCAAACGTAAATATGGTATCTATTATGACCTTGAAAACGTATCTGTAATTGAATTGCAGTTTACTGCCAAAACTTCTTCATCTAAACTTTTAACTGAAATATGCGATGAACAGGAAGAAATTTTTCAGAATTTGTGGAGGCGCTACTTTAGCAGCGTTAATATTGAATCCCGAAAAAATATGCGTCTTCATATACAACATATGCCAAAGAGATATTGGAAGTATTTGATTGAAAAAATTCCGAATTTAAAGAAATAATGAAGTAGTTATAAAAACGCTAATACAAGAAACCTCTAAAATCCAATGACTGTAGAGGTTTCCATTGTATAAAATTACAAAATTCAATACCATTATTTTTATCTATCAAAAAGTAAAAATTGATAAAATAAATCAATGAAAACTGACGTTCATATTTTTGTTTAGAGCTTGTTTATAAAAAAAAGAATACTAATTCACCACTTTAATAAAAAAGTCGATTAAAAGTCCTTATTTTTAGTTTTGATTTAAATCTACATAAAAAAACAATAAATTTTATAAAAACAGCAGCATTTTAGAATTCTTATTTACTTTTCTTCAAAGCATCAATCAGTTCTGCCATATCCACTACAGCATAAGTTGATGAATAATCCGATACTGCATATGGTAAAATAAGACTGTTGTTATGTATAATTGCACCACAGGAATACACAACATTCGGAACATAACCTTCTCGTTCGTCTTCTAATGGTGAAAGTAAAGGCTCAGAAAGTCTTCCAATTTCTTTAGATGGATCATCCAGATCAAGTAAGGAGGCTCCTATGCAATACCGTCTCATTGTACCTACACCATGAGTAATTACCAGCCAGCCATGTTCTGTCCACAACGGTGACCCACAATTTCCAATTTGTGTAAACTCCCATGGGTAGCGAGGTTCCTGAAGCAGAATAGGAGTGTTCCATTGTGTAACCCTGTCTGAATACATGATGTAATTATTTACGCCATCTATTCTGGCGAGCATGGCGTATTTTCCTTTTATTTTTCTCGGAAATAAAGCCAGGTTTTTATTTTGAGCTCCTGCACCATGCAAAGGCATCACTCTAAAAGTGTAAAAATCTTCGGTAGAAATAAGTTTAGGCAATATGGTGTGTCCATTATAGGCAGTATAAGTAGCCATAACACGAGAAGAACCATCATCATCTGTAAAACGGACAAAACGGGCATCCTCAATACCACGACTTTCAGAATCAGATATAGGGAATATAACACGCTCAGTGATATCTGAATCATGTTTAAATTCCAAATCATAAAATGATTTTGCCAGCCAGATTATTTCATTCAGTGCGATTCTTCTTTCTTCACGAATAGTCGAGTCGCTTAAAGCAGTGATGATCATATTTTTTAGCACTGCATATTCGAATTCATCAGGCAGATCCTGCATGATCTGTGTGATGTATTTGTCCTGGGTGTGCATTTCAGACAATTTCATTAAAAACCGGTCTTTATTAAAAAAGGACTTGTGAATAATTTCTGCCTTATCGATATGATGGCCAATTTTCATTACCAACAGGTTATTATCCCTGTCCAGGATCCCTCTTCTAAAAACAATTGATGAAATATGGCCTTCACCAGTTGCACGAAAAGAAATAATAACACGTTTTTCACCTGCTTCAAGTCCAGTTTGGTCAAAATCTTCTATAATTGAAGGATTAAAAATAGCTGCAGATTCTATCGCATATTCCATTGTACAGTAAGAACCAATAAGCATTTTTCGGTCAAGGGACATGGCATTATAATCAATTTCCATGGCTTCGATTATATTTTTTATTTTCTCGCAGTGCCTTAAAAATATGGCTGAAATATTTCGGTGTCGTCTGGCAAATTCACGAAGTGTCTGTTCTAAGGTTTCTAATACTTGTTTATCATCCAGCATCATTATCCTAATCACCATTTGTTTGGTTCTTTCATCACCATTTACAAAATATCGTGCAACAACTCTTTTGGAATCAGGCGTAAATTTTATGTTTTTTCGGATAACAGATACTCGCATATTTTTTTAATTTTTTAAAAGGATATTTATTTAACTAGTATTGAAGTTAACAAATATGTTAATAAAAAGCCTTTATTTTTTGTTAAAATTATTTTAACAATATGCATCGTTTCTCCATTTGAAGGAACAATGAGGTAACTAATCAGAGATGTTTGGCAACAGAAAATAAAACCCGGTTTAAAGGATTGTAAAGTTCACTAGGCATTTAATTAAGGTATTTTTTACAAAGTTCTTAGCAAAATGGGTTGTAGAATTAAGTACAGGCTTTGTATCAGGTAGTACTCCTTTTTAATAATATAACCCCAGATAGATTTTTGAGGATGGGTTCATTATTATGCATTTTCGAAAATAAAATTTTTCTGTCTTTGCGTCACATAACAAAAAACGTCACAGAAGGTTTGAAAAAGAATTTTAATCAAAAAATAAAACTTGAAAATTTTATCAAAAGAGTTTGAAGAAGAAATGCTATTCTTTTATTAAAACAAGTTAAGTTGTAATACTTTATTTTTTTATCTTCAATTTGAGTAGAATACTTCAATAATTCCCATAAAAAAAGATTGTCTATTTCTAAACAATCTCTTTTTTATGGGAAAAAATAATTAATTAACGACGAAATGCAGGACTTTCATTTACTGAATCATCTAATTCAACTATTTTCGATTTTTTGGATGAAACTGTAATTTTATGTTTTACAACTTTGCTGTTTTCTTGTACTTCTAAGTAGTAAGTTCCGGCCGGATAAGCCTCTAAACTTAAAGTTTTAGATACTTCTACTTCATTAGCACCAGACTCTCCAGTGTAAAGCAGATTGTGATTTTCGTCAAAAATTGAAAAGTTTGATTTTTCAACTGTGTTTAATGTAAAACTCACTACTTTTCCGTTTCCGGTTTTTATATACAAGATATAATCTCCTTTATCTTTACTTGCGTATGTACTAATTGTTGTTAAAAATACAGCTACAACCAAGCCCAACCTTAAAATTTGTTTCATTTTTTTCTTTTTTAATTTAGTTTTCTATTCGTGGTATTGGCAAAACTACAAAATTGTTACTTCATTTCAAAATTTTTATTGTTTTATTTTTTAACAATAAGTTGTTGATTTCGAAGTATTTCTATGCTCTGTTAAGATACATACGTGTTTATTGGCAATGGTGATTTGTTTTTTTTATTTTTTTTTAACGCACTAACATTCTGTTACTTAACTTTATTAAGTAATATTTTGTTAATAGTTAATCTCGATCCACACCGGAGCGTGATCACTCGTTTTTTCCCAACCACGTACATGACGGTCAACACCACCTGAAACCAATTTTTTGGCGACCTCTGAACTTAGCAGAAAATGATCAATTCTAAGCCCGGCATCTCTTTCGTAAGCTTTTCTGAAGTAATCCCAGAATGTGTAGATTTTTTCATCTGGATATAAAGTACGGATAGCATCTGTCCATCCCTGTAAAACAATATCGTTAAAAGCCTTTCGCACTTCAGGTCTGAAAAGCGCATCATTAACCCATTTTTCGGGTTTATATACATCCAGTTCAGTAGGCATGACATTAAAATCGCCTATCA
>CBFGNY010000086.1:0-18000 GCA_965650235.1 uncultured Flavobacterium sp.
AAAATGAAGGAATGGTCTACAAACGCCTCAATAAAAACAAAAAAAAATGCCCTGGTGTTGGAGTCAGACAATAGTTTTTATCCCAATTACGAAGTCAGGCTCTCTGATATTGTTGAAATTTGGGAGTATCAGTGTAATATTGGGCGTACCGATAAAAAACAGGAATTAAACGAAATGGATGATTTAAAAGAATTGATTTTAGAAGTGAAGAGGGAAGTAATGGAAATTAAGGTCAGCCGTTTAAATAAAGATTAACAACAACTTATTTGCCTGATTTAATAACTAAATTATCAGGCAAATAAGGAACATAAAAAAAAATTAGCTATCTATTAAAACATCTTCTTTTATCCATTTCACCTCTCCATTTTCAATAACTACCATCATTTTATCCCCATCTTTAACTTCTCCTGAAATTATTTTCTTGGCAAGAGGTCTTCTAAGATGGCTTCTGATAATACTTTTGATGGGTCTGGCTCCATATTTTGCATTGTATCCGTTTTCAGAAAGATAAAGCTTGGCTTCTATTGGAATTTCGACTTCGATATTAATATTTTTTAGCAAATCCATAAACTCTTTTTTAAGATGGATTTCAAATATTTTTAAAGCATTTTCTTTGCTGATAGGGGCAAAGGGTATAATTTCAGTTAATCGGCCTAAGAACTCGGGCCTAAAATAATTTGCCATAATCTCCATCAAAGAAGATGAACCCGGAATTTGCCCATTATTGAATGTTTCAACAATATGATCTGAGCCAATATTTGAGGTAAAAAGAATAATGGCATTAGAGAAATCCCCCTCTTTTCCTAATCTGTCATGTAATTTTCCTTCGTCCATAATTTGAAGAAATACATCATAAACAGAAGCATGTGCTTTTTCGATTTCATCAAATAGTACAATAGAGTAGGGTTTCTGTCTTATTTTATTCACAAGCAAACCGCCTTCTTCATAACCAACATATCCAGGAGGCGCTCCATAAAGTAAAGCTGCGGAATGCTCTTCTTTAAATTCTGACATATCGAATCGGATAATGGCATTTTCATCCTGAAAAAGAAATTCAGCCAAACTTTTAGCTAATTCTGTTTTTCCGGTTCCTGTAGGTCCTAAAAAAAAGAATGAGGCTATGGGCTGTCCTGCCTTACTTAGTCCGGATCTGGATTCTAAAATGGAACCTGAAACCGTTGCAATGCAATGATCCTGACCAATTACTCTTCGACTTAAAACGTCCTCAATATTATTCAGTTTTTGTTTTTCTTCTTCCTTTAATTTTCCTGCCGGAATCCCCGTTTTTTGGGCAATTATAAGTGATAAATCAAAGGGCTCAATATGCATGCGCTTGTCTAGTGCTCTTTCTTCAAGAATAGTGAGCAGATTTTCAATATGTTTAATGGTAGCTTCAGAAGTTTCAAAAGTCTTTTTCTCATTCTGATCATCCACTAGCATTAAAAAGGTTGTTTTGTTTATTAAATCAATTAAAAACCAATTGCTTTCTTTTATGAGCTGTTGTTCGGATAAGTTGCTGTCGTTTAGTTTTAAAAGTAATAATTTATCCAGAAGAGATTGTTTTTCTTTTAAAAATGTTTCTCCGGAAGTTTTTAAAACCGACATGGTATGATCAATCAGATTGATGGCAGATTCAGGTAAACTTTTTTCTTTTAAATACCTTCTGGATAATCGGATAGACTCGCTAATTGTCTCATCATCAATTTGTATTTTATGATGTTCCTGATACGTTTTAATAGATTCCCGAATCATTCGGAATAAAGTTTCATCGTTTGATTCTTCTAACTTTACAATTTCAAACATCCCCGATAGTCCTTGTTCTTTTTCAATTCTTTTTGAATATTCATCAATTGTTGAAGTAGCAATAATATTTAGTCCTTTGGATAATTCACCTTTTAAAACATTCGATACTCCGGAGTCTCCACCATTTTTATCTAATAAAGTATGAATTTCTTCAATAATAAGAATTGCTTTAGGAAATTGTCTTAATTCCTGAATACAGTTTTTTAGGCGATCTTCAATCTCTCCTTTATATGATGCACCGGCAATTAAGGAAGATAAATCCAATTCAAAAAGTTGTACCTTATTTAAAACATCAGGAACCTGATTGGCTATTACATTTTGAACAATTGTGTCAATTAATATTGATTTTCCAATTCCGCGATCACCAATCAATAATACATTGGGTTTAGAAAATCGGCAAAGTATTTCTTTTATAGTATTTAATTCTGTTTCGCGTCCGATAGCCAGTATTCTTTTGCTCTTCTTTTCAAGATTTTTATGAATGCAATATTTGCCTAAAAATCCTTTTTTCACTTCTTGTTTCCCAATATTTTCGTTTTGTGGAATAGCTATTTGATCTTCCAATAATTCATTTCTGGAAATTGGATAGGTTTTCATTTGGTCAAAATTAAAACCAACTCCCGGAGAACTTAATGCAACTGCAATGGCATAAAGACTAATCTCATTTTCATTTAAAGCTATTCGAACTGATTCCGCTTCTTTTATAATTTCATCAATTAGATCGCTGGGTTCTGCATCAAGAATGTTTGTTGTCTTTGGTTCCTCTTCCATACGGACTTCGGCCCATTCATCAAGATAATAAACATCTTTACCCATTGCTTCAAGACGTTTTAAAAGAGATAAATCCCTGTTCAAAATCGCTTTTAACAAATGCGATGCTGAGTAATATTTGTTTGAGTTGTTTTTTGCAATTTTTTTTGCAATTTCTAATCCACTGAGTAATTCAGCACTGAAAATGTTTTTTTCTTCTTCCATACTTTTTTTAATCTTTAGACCAGATCAAGTATTTTTTAACTTTATAGCTAATATTAAATCCTTTAATACAATTATTTTGTTTGTCTTTATTAAGACGTATTGATTCAATCTTTATTTTTTTTCCCTTGATAGCCGCACATAGTTGAGAGAAAGTCAATAGATCCTTATCATTTTTTACAATAGGAATATCCAGATCATCGCATAAATAATCTGAAAAATCATCTTTCACTTTGCTTCCTTCAGCCACCTTATTTAGTAAAATTTCAAATTGATCTTCAGATATTTTTGGCGCTTTTTTAATTGGAATTATACTGTCTTTTTGTGTTTTGGTTTTAGGAGCAACCGGCACATATTGGAGCATATCTTCTAAAGGATCTTTTTTTGCAGAACCTCTTGGTAATGAAAATGCTTCTGTTTTTTTCTCATATTCATAAGACGTTATATCTAAGGGACTTGTCTTTTTTATGACTCTGGGATGAACATAAATAACTTTTTTTGCAACCTTGCTAAAGTTGCCGTTAACAACGAGTGTAATAGTTTTCTCTCCCGGAGTTGAAAAAGTATAAACCGGATTGGATGAGGTATCGTCAATCCCTTTGTTTTCACCAAAAGCCCATTCCCACGTTTTTGCCTCTTCAGCTATTGAATTGAAATAGGTCGGCTGACCTACAGTAATAATTTTTGAGGCAATAATTTTTGGAGATCCTGATTTATCTGTTTCATATTTATCTGAAATTACGATTTCCTTATTATGAATACAATCTCCATTTATTGTTAAGGTAATAAGATATTTTCCGGGCTTTTTATATATGTGAAATGTATGTTTTCTTATATCGAGTTCAGAACCATCCCCAAAATTCCATTTCCATGATTTTGAATTAGGAGTTTTATCATAAAATTCAATAGATTCTTCGGTTTGTGAATGTTCTGAGAAAACATAGAATTTTACATCTTCACAATCGACATGATTAAAAAATTGAATCAAAAAATAAATAATTCCAACTAATAATAGGATTGCAAAGAAAAATATAACCCTGATGTCAATATTTTTTTTATTCATGTTCTTCTAAATAATTAAGTAAGATATTTTTTATAAAGTTTGGCAAAAATAGTTTTTATTATTTTAAAAAAGTAAAATAATTACTATAAAATTTACAAAAAATTATTAGGATTCTTACAAAATAAATTCTTAGGTTTGCGACCTCTAATAATTATGAAAGTAAAAAATTTCATAATAAATTATCTCACTGACAAATACCACAATAGTTAGTTTTGAGATTTATGGATTGTCAAATAATGGATAATCTTAGTATTTGCTATTTTTAAAATGGCATGAAAACAATAAATTATTATATGAAGAGAATGCTTTTATTAGTGCTAATGTTGCAGTTAAGTATTGAATGCAGCAGTCAGAAATATATTTCTCAAATCCCTTTTAAATATGATTACTCTTTGGAATCATTGAAAAAGCATGCTAAGATGGAAGAAATGGTTTTAAATGATCATACAGTTGTAAATGATAATTCTGAAAATTTAAGTGATGCCGTTTTAGCATTAAAAGAAAAATACTCAATAGTTCTGGGAGTAATGCCAAATAAGATTACAAATTATAAATTATATTCATATATAGATCCATGGATGAACACACCTTATCAAGAAAAGAGTTTCTCGAATAAAGGAATAGATTGCTCTTATTTTTTGCAGTCTTTATATAGCGATGTATATAAAGTTACACTTCCTAAAGATCCTGCCGGGATGTGGAAATCAAAGTCAATACAGATTTTTACAGGAAGGAGTTTTTTGGCAGAAGGAGACTTGGTTTTTTTTAGATATGATAAGGATCACCCCATTTCAGATGTTGGTTTGTACTTACACAATGACAGAATTTTGGCCTGTACAAATAAAGGTTTGGCTATATATAATTTTAATGATGAATATTTTCAATTGCGATACATAGGAGCAGGAAGAATCAATGAAGACACAAAGAAAAAATAATAGGAGTCTTACCGATCTTGCTGAGGAAATCGAAAATATTTCTGATGATATCAGAGCTGAAGTTGTTGCTAATGAACTTCTTCAAAGTGGTGCTGTTTTCCAGGATGAAATAACAATTTCGAACCAGGGGCAATTTTCAAGAGCTTATAGGAGTGATATTTTGGGAGCAGCTGTTTCGGATGACAATTATGACAGGAAGGAATATCTTGACATACTATTATCCAGAGATAGTATTTATGATTCCCTTCCTGAAGGATTTATCCATAGTTTAAAAGAAAATAATGCTGACAAATCTGTAAAACAGATGATTAGGGAGCATAAGCATCAGAAGAAACAGGAAAATGAAGCACGTAATTTTTTTGCTCCTTTTGAGAATGAAATTTTTAATTACAAAACGAAAATTGAAGGCGTCGAAAGAGATTTTTTATATAAACTTAATGCGGGTAAACCACTAGAGTTTTTTTATGATTTTTGGGGTTTGCCTCGTATTTATCCGGCAGTTTTGGTGTCAAAATTTATTCAGCTTTTGCCATACGCTTATAAAATTGTTGGAGATATTGATTTAGCTTGCAAATGTTTATCTAGTATTATCGAAGAAAAAGTGCATTATGAAACGACAACTTCGAAAGAACATAGTGACGAAGGCGAACAGATTAGATTAGGAGAAAACAGATTAGGAGTAGATTTTATTAGTGGTAAAAAGTACATGGATTATTCTATGAATTTGAGCATAGAAATAGGACCCATAATTAATAAGCCTTTTTATAAGTATATAAATGAGGGAGATATAAAAATATTTATAGATTGTTTTTGCGAACATTTTTTTCCAATGGAAGTTGAGGTCAAAATAATCTTATTGATAAATCAGGAAACTGAAGAGTTTAATTTTAATAAACAGCCTGTGTTGGGCTACACAACGCGAATTTAGAAATGGTAAAAAAGCATTTAGGAGCACTCATTGATGTCAGGCTCATTGTATTTTTGGTTGTAATTATAGCAGTTAGTGTTATACTGACAATGGTATTTAGTGATAAAATAAAAGATTTTGCAGTAACACACAAAAAGAAATTTTATATCTATATCTTTTCATTTGTACTTATTTATGCCTTAGTTGCTTTTTTAGGCTACAATAAATTATTTACTGAAATATCAGATGAGTTTGTTTTTTATCAAATAGCTTCCTTATTGTTCGGATCGCTTCATGTTTATTTATACAGGGTATATTTTGATGAATTTAATCAAAAATTAATTACCAATGAATTGTTGTTCTCCTTCTTAATTACACTTTATTCAAGTGTATTATTTATAATTATTTATACAGCATTAAATGGTATTGGACTAACTTTTTTAATGTGTTCTCATTTTCTTGTATTTATAGTTCCTACAGGGGTTTATGCCGTATTTAACTATATGTTGCAGATACCTCCAAAAGAATATGTTACATGGAGAATACCAGAAAGGGAAAACCCGTTTCCGGTTGTTGAAGATGTCGAGATGAAAGATCTTTTGTTAATTACCTTATTAATTGAAAAGAAAACTAATAGTGAAACGTATACTTCATTAAGGTCAAAAGGACCGGTAAGAATCGATTTTGGAGCGTTGTTTTACCATACAGTTTCAGGATATAATGCCCATAATGCTGAAAGTAAGATTGATTTAAAACAAAATGGAGAAAATTGTAACTGGGTATTTTTTCTGCAGCCAAAATGGTATCAGCCAGCCAGATATGTTGATGCTAAATACACATTAGGCATGAATGGTATTACAGAAAACTCAGTTATCATTTGTAAAAGACAGAAAGAGAAAAAAGTTGAATTAAACAAAAAAGACAAAGTAAAAGATCCGGATTTTGTATACGGCACAAAAGCAGAAATGAATTAATAAGTCAATCTTTAAATTATCTGTATCCATGTATTATATAAATGAATCTGAGGTTCCGTCACACAGTAAACACTTAACTTATAAAATAAGAAAAGGAGATACGCTCTGGAGTGTAGCTACCGCGCTCGGTATAGAGGCTCAGGAGCTTAGACGATACCATAATATATATTGTGAAATTTCAGATTTAATAGAAGCTGATTTTAAAAGTCATCTGGAGTATTTGATTTTGGCACCAGTGAAAAATGCTGGCGATGCAGTTGAGAAAAAGCCAAGGAAAGTTAGTTTAGGGAATAATTACAGACTCCCTTTTTCTCCGGAACAAATGAACGAAAGTTATAAAGTTAAATATATTGCTGAAGCTGGAGATGAGATTGATGTTACAGAAATGAAAATAAGTATAAAATGGATCGCTGCGGATAAAAATAAGTACCATCTTTTTGAAATCAACAGAGCTTCTGATATTTATATAAATGGTAAAATGCCGGACACCATGATGGATGGATTGGCAGCTAAAACAGCAGAAGTTCTGTATCCGTTAAAAATTGTGGTGGACGAATTTGGTAAATGGACGGATATTTATAACCATGCTGAAATAGAAAGTCGTTGGGGAAAAATTAAAAGTGAAATTTTAGATTATTATGAAGGTGAAGTAGTTGAGAAATATATAGAGCATGTAGAGCGTACACTTGAGAGCTCAGAGAGAGTATTGAGTTCACTTCGTTCTGATTATTTTTTGAGAGCTTTTTTTAATGGTATTCATGTAGGTTATACAGCTGATTATGAATTTGAGAAAGATTTGTCATTTCCGTTACAAAAAGAAACAGAATCTGTATTTAGAGTACAACATAAAATGGCTCCCAATTTAGATGACGCGGGTTATATTAGAATAGAGCAAAAAGGAAATTATACAGATTCTGGGTTTGGTTTTTTATATGGGCATGCTCATTTGAAAGTGAATTATAATGCCATTTACTTTCTAAATTCGGATGCTTACACTATAGAAAAAATGAATCTGGAATGCAATATTGATAAGGTTGAAGCTATAAGAACAAAGATTGAAATTGAGCTTGTAAAAATGGAAAAAAGGGCAAACTAATTGAAAATTAAGGAGAGTAATTTTTTGACATCTAAATAAGGTAAGGTTATGAGTGCAAAACATGTAGTGGTACAGGGAGCGACCGTAAAATGTAAGTTTAGTGTAGAACCTAAGTTAGATAAACTTAAGGTAAAATCGCATACAAAGCATTATGCGAATGACAAAGATGCAGCAAATAAACTCATAGCAACAGATAAAGAAATTGGGCAGACATTAGAGAAAAATACCTTTGGTAAATGTAAAATGCAGCCCAACGGAAGTGGCGATTACTTGCCGTGTCAGGCAGTAATTACAAAATGGAGTGGTTTTTATGAAAAAGTTACATTATCTAATAAAGGAAAAATATTACTGGAAGACAGCAAAGCTACCTGTCCTATTGGAGGTGCTGATTGTATCACTGTTGACAAACATGGGCAAAAAGCAGAAGTGGGTAAACAGAATGTAAAGAATGCCAAACCCGAAGTCCAAAAGCAAATAAACCCTATGGTAGATGTAGAAAATCTATTTGCAAGGGAGCATACAGACGAAGGAATAATATATAGTTAAAAAGTAATTTCATTATTTTCTAAAAACATAGAAATGGCAAAGGGTGTAAAAAAAATAAAGGAATCAGAAAGGAGCAATGTTCTTGAAAATTATACTTCAAGAGCAAATAATATTATATGCATAAAACCCAACCAAATGGTAAATTTTGTTGTTAGCGAATGGTACGAGGACACGACGCCAGGAGATAAACAACGAGACATTACATGGTTGTGGCAAGATCAAAAGAAAACTACAGTTTTTAAAAGTACAGTAAAATTAGCCAATAGCCCTTTTGGAGTTACTATTCCTAATAACCTTTGCGGTTCCTATGCCTATTACTTAGAAGCCAGTCTTTTTGGTGTACATGATCCTAGAAAAACAGGATTACATGTATATGGCAAATGCGACAAAAAAATAACATCCTCCTCTTGGAGTAAAACAAGAGGAGCTATAGATACTAGCGAAATAAGTTATGGTCATAACTTATTTATTACAATAAAAACAGAAGGAGTAAATGGGGATACCCTTTCAATAGAATTATACAGTGAAAAAAATCCTCAGGGCATCAAAACAAAAAACGAGAAATGTATTGATGGTAAAATAGTAGATGTGAAATTTTCTACTTTAGGGTATAATTTTTTTATCCCCGGAGGAAATACACTCACATCAGGCCAAAATCCTGAGCCAGAAAAATTCTATATAAAAGTAAAAGACATAACAGGAGAATACCTTGCCAATGCGAGCGGTAACGACAGAATACTATCTTTTTCCATAGCAAACAAAGTGGTTCAAGCCATAATTGAAATACCAACTAATACAGCTCCTTTAACAATTGATGTAATTCCGACTGAGGAAATAGTAAGAACAGAAGGCATTGTTACTGCGTATTTTGCTAAAGAAGAATTTTCAGTAGAAACCTCAGAACCTGCCGGACAACATCAATACATTTTTAAAACCAAAAATGAGAATATTAATAAAGATAGGATTGCTAATATCATTAAAAAAAATGTAGACGCACAAGTAAAAGCAGATAAAAAATATGCCAAACTTGATGATATCAAAAATTTGTTGACGCAAGGTGCTTCATATGACGAGACAGCTTCTATATCTTTTAACTTGTACAAATTAGGAGCTAAATTTATAAAAATTAATAGTGCCCCATTAGAAGAGGAGTTGTATGTAGTTGCAAACACATTTTTATTGGATGGGAAAGAAGTATCGATTCAAATAAAAGAAAAAGAAGCTATTGTGGTAGATGCAGATGCAGCTGTACCCGTTTTAGAAGCCAAAGAAAATGGAGAAGAACTTACAATACTAAAGGCTACTGTTGAAAACGGCATAGCAAAGGTAAAGGTAAAATTACGCCCAAAAGCCGATGAAGCCTTAGCAACTTGGAAAGAAAAACTAGCAGGAAATAAAAAAGATGATACATACAATTACAGTGTAAAAAATGCATTTACTGTAAATGGCGACTTAGACGCTATAGCCGCCAGTATTGAAAAGAAAAGTAATGCAGCATTAGCTCCAAATCACATTGTCAAAAAAGACGACATAAAAAGTTTATTAAACGAAGGGGTTAGTTATACAACAAGTAATTCATTTCAAATACCTAAATACAAAAAAGGAAAAACCACTGAAATGCTTTGGCTTAAAGCCGAATGTCAGGGTGAGAATGTACAATACGAAGGAGAATTTTTGAAGAGAGATGGTGAGTATTTTGTGATTGGGAAACAATGTGAATGTGAAGAGAGGGTAAGAGCTTTCTTAAGAACATTAAGAGTTGGTGAAGGAACTGGAGAACTAATTAAGTCAAGAGATAAAAAGACTAATGAGATAATTTATATACCACACGATTTTGATAAAGGATATACTACTGCTTTTAATAATAATTTTATCACAGATTTAAGTGATCATCCTCGAATAAATTATGGAGGGTCTAGTGCGGCTGGAGCTTATCAAGTAATGCCAGATACATGGGATGATTTGCAATTTATTAAAAAGAAAGCACAATATAATATAGATTCATTTAGTAAAGAAAATCAAGATAAATTTTCTGTTTTATTAATGAAACATCACCCTGGTTGTTCTGATTTGTTAACACTATTACTAAATGGTCAAATAGAGAATTCAATAAGAGGGCGAGCCAGTAGAATTTGGGCAAGTTTACCAGAAAAAGGAGACAATAGTAGGTATCTATTTAAAGGAGAGCCACAACCTGTGACACCTATGAAAACGGTATTAGAACACTATGCAAAGTTTTTAAAAGAAGAGTTAGAAGGAGAAAGCCCGCTATATTTAAAAAAAGGTTTTTTAAATGACTTTAATATTAAATGTAATTGCGGTAATGAATTTGGAGCTATTTCGGACTGGCATGACCCTATTGATAATCCTGAAATAACTCTCTATAACTATTATGGGACTTATAATCCTGCTGGTTCATCATTTGGAAAAGTAAGGAATGGAGGGACAAAAAATCATCAAGGATTAGATATTTTTGCCCCATCTGGAACACCTGTAAAAGCATGTCTTGATGGAACAATAGTAATAGCTGAATATGATGGAAATTGGGGGAATTTGATTGTAATAGAAGTGAATAAAGAAGATTTAGACAATGCTAAAAGGAATTACACACTAGAGTATGCAGGGGAAATAGAAAAAGGAACTAATTATAGTTCTTCTAATCAAAGATTCTTACGTTATGCTCATTTAAGTGAAATGTCTGTAACGGTCAATCAAAAAGTAACAGCTGGGCAAGTAATTGGAAAAAGTGGCAAAACAGGAAATGCTGAAGATCAAAATGTAAGAGCAAGGCATTTACATTTTGATATTGCAAATATAAAAGATGCTGGAAAAGGGACAAGAGAGAGAGAAAATCCTGCGTTCTATGTTAGATTACTACCTGCAAATGATGAGAAACAAAAAAACAATAAAGAGTGATGAAAAAAATAACAAGAATATTAATACTAAGTTTGTTTTGTGTTTGTATTTATGCTTGTAAAAAGCAACAAAAAAATATAAAAAAAGATACTGATCAAAAAGTAAATAAAGAAAATAGAGACCATCATTCTTTAAGTAGAAATGAATCTGATAGCTCATTCTTCACATATAAAAAATGGGATTTAGTCAATAAAACAGAAGGCGAATATAAAAGTTCAAACGAATTAATTCAGTTAAAAAAAGAATTAGATGAAAAAAGCAATATTGGAGGAATAAAGTTTTACTTGAATAATAAAGAAGTAGATTTTATTATTTCTGACGCATATGTTTTTACACCATACCTCTTTGTTGATAAGAATAAGTGTATTATTCTGATAAAAGAAGAGGATGAGGGAGGGATTTATGGTTATTTTTTATACTATATTGATGGAAACAAACCAGTTACTAAAGAGTACTTAGATATAGCTCCAATGAATGATGTTGAAATTAATAAATTTATTCAGTTTAAAAATTCGAATAATTCAATAAAAATATCTCTTTTAACGGAGAAATACTATAATACTGATTTGGAAAAAAATGAAAATTCCAATAGTTATAATTTTATTGTAGATTTAAACAAAAAAGGAGCTTTTTCAAATGGTGTAATAGCAAAAAGTAGTTTCAATAAAATTCAACTTTCTGAAAATCAATCCACTCAATGGAGAGGGAAATATTCCTGTAATTTTCTTAGAATGAAAGAAGAATCCGCAGATCCTCGAGCGTACGCTATGATTTATATTAATATTGAAGAGGATGCTGCAACATTCCAATTAGAAAGTTATTTGGAAGACTTAAATAAGGGATTATTGATTCTAAGTTGTAGTTCAACAGAAATCATTTTAATAGAAAAAAACAATAAAAATTCCAAATTCATCATCACAAAAAATAATAAAAATTTCAAACTAAAAAGTGATTTACTAGACAAAACAATTGGAGAAATTTCAACTTACGAGCTAGTAAAAAAATAGATTCTACAGCTGACTTGCAATCTGTGACCACAAAGTAAATTGACAAAGTAAAAGTGAAATGAAAAGAGTAACCTTGATAATTGGAATAAGTATGGATTGCAAATCAGTGGGTCGGTGAAATTTAAAATTATGAAATATATTAAATACATTTTTTTATTAATTATTTTATCCTCTTGCAAAAAGGATAAAATGAATTCTGTATCAAGTTTGTCTAAAGCTAATATTAAAGCGACAAATAGCAAATGGATTAAATCAAGTTATTCACAGATCCCAATAAATTGCGATGGAGAACAATTTGCTCCCACGAATTGCGAGAATAATGAAAAGAATTTATTTTATAAGTTTTTAGTTATTAATAATAAATCAGTTATTGAATTTAAATATAAAAACAAAACTTTTAATCATTTACTTACCGAATCCATCTCAGAGCTAGGCATTAATAGTTATCTCTTTTATAATAAATCAAATATGATTTTAATTATAGATTCTTTTTTAGAATATGGACATACTTTTTATGTTTATCAATTAAAAATAGATAGTATAAAATATATTGGTAGTAAAAGCTTTGATGTGAAACTTGATAAAAATGAAATAGAATTAAAATATAATTTCGATGTATCAGAAACAAATAATAGGTTAATATTAAAATTAGGTAGCGGATACGATGATATAAATTTAAATATAGGCGATTCTTTCATATTGCCTTTAAAAGACAATTTGGGACATACAGAGTCACAGATCGAAAATAAATGGTTTGGAGTATATAAAGGGTCCTTTTTGCAATTTAAAGAAGAATATAATGATCCGAGAAGTTGGGCTACTGTTTATATAAATATAAGTAAAGACTCTATAATATATGAATTGCATAGTTTAAAAGAAGAAAATTCAAAATTAGAACTAATTGACAAAGCAACAAATTCGTTAACTTTTAAAATGAATAATGGAAGCACTTTGAAAATATCTTATATAAATAATGATAGAAAATATACATTAGAACGGTCAAAAATAGATAAATTAATTGATAAAAAGTCTATTCTCGACTTAACTAAGGAATAAATCACCCAGCTTAATATCCAGGATTTACAATCTCTGCCCACAAAATAAATGACCAGTAATCAATTATTTTTAGGATAAAACTTGTATAAGTAAAATAATTAACCCAAAAAATCTTTAAAATAATTCTAATAATAAGTATAATGAAATTTAAGTTTTTAATGCTCTTTTTGTTTTTCTCTTTTATAGAAAACTCAAACGGACAAAATATTTCGATTCAGGTTTTATCTGCAGTTGAAAAAGATAAAGTGATCGATAATGCTGAGGTAATGATTCAAAGAAATGGTGAATCATCTGCCAAAAAGCTAACTAACAGTCAAGGTAAAACTACGATAAACGGAGGTTTTCAGGATGATTCGAATACCTTATTGATTATTAAAAAAGACAATTATTCCAGTCTTGTGGTAAAATGTCCGTGTAATGATTTGACATACGCTTTAAGCCCGGTTATGAAAAACTTAGACGGGATGAGAATTGTTTTGAACTGGGGTAAATATCCTTCTGATTTAGATTCACATTTGAGTTTTCCTGGAAATCATATCTTTTTTCAACGAAAGGAAGGAAGTCTGGCAAATCTGGACGTAGATGATACAGATAGTTATGGTCCTGAAACCATTACAATCGAAAATAAAAAATTTGGAGAAACCTATCATTATTTCGTCCATGACTATTCCAATAAAAAAGATTCGGATTCTTATATGCTGTCTGAAAGTGGTGCAAAAGTATTTGTTTACGTAGGTCAGTCATTGGTAAAAACCTATTACATCCCAAAAAATAAAAAGGGAAATGTCTGGAACTTATTCAAGATAAATGAGAATGGAGAAATTATAGATATAAACAGCATTATTTTGAAAACAGAGCAGGAAGTCGGAATCGAATTTTCTAATGATGGTGCACAATCCGAAGAATATGTATCTAATGATGACAAAAAAACAGCACTTCTTTTAAACAAAAAAGGAGATTTAGCGTATCAGGCTAAAGATGTTGATGCAGCTTTAAATTTTTATAAGCAAGCAATAGAATACAATCCTGTTTTTGGACAGGCATATGGAAATCTGGGACTTATGTATATTAAAAAAGGATATAAGGCAGAAGCCATTTACGCCAATAGAAAGGCAATAACATTTGCTGCAGGTAATTCTATAAACACAACCAAAGCAGGTGCCTACTACAATATCGCTAAGATTTTCGAAAACGATAATGACCTGGAAGAAGCTTTAAATTATTACAAGTTAGCGAAAGAGTTTAAAGAGAATACGGTTTATGAAAATGCGATAGGTAGAGTTCAAAATAAAATGATAAGATAATACACGAATCTCGTTTCAATAAAAACAAATCAAAATATGATAGAAAAATTAAATCATTTTCCCGTAAACTGGATTGATGGGATGAAAATAAATAAAAGTCATTTTTTATCCATGCAGGACAATGTGTCTGAATTGGTAAATGATGCAATAGGTATTCACACAACACCTATGAGTTATGGATTACTGGATTCCGGAAATCAAAACAAAGAATCTACAAAAATTACACTCGGAATTGACAATCACAAATTATTACGTGTTCGTGTTGAAGAATGCCATGCCATTACCCCAAATGGTTCAAGAATTGAAATCAGTAAGAGTAATACAGATACATTGGATCTTCAGGTTCCGTATCCGGAAGATACTTACGAGAGAAAAGATGGAGAACAATTGGTGTTGTTAGCGTGTATATCGGTTAATTCAAAAAAAAGGATTCCGTTTGGTGAACCAGATCCGGAAGAGGTTCCGCCAAGATACCCATACACACAACCTGAATATAAGCTTCACCTGATCAAAGCCGAAGAATTTCGTTCAGGAATAGGATATGGAGGTTTTTATCTGGCAATTGGTAAAGTTTTGGTGGGAGATACTACTATTCTGGATGAGGATTATATTCCGGCATCAATTACGGTAGCCTGTCATCCAAAACTGGTAGACATGCATGCACAGATTGCGCGTGCTTTTGGCCAGATAGAAATTTATTCGGTACAGATTTCCCAAAAAATTAATCGCATTCAGCAATCCGGTATTTTGGCTCAGACCGTAATTCAGTTAACAGATAATACAAGTTATTATTTAGGAAATTGTCTTACCCAGTTCCGTTGGTTTTCATTGCACCAGCATCCTGCGGCAATGTTAAGTACGGTGGTTTCATTTGCCAGAGTCATCAAAAATTTTATTGATTCAAAATCGGGAGCGGGTAAAGAGGAGCTGCTCAATTATTTTGCTGAATGGTGTGATTTGTCGCAAGGAGATTTGGAAACACTTTTCGCATCGCTTATTAATTCTGGATATGACCATGTACATATAGATAAGACAGCGGCCCTCACAATGAATTTCCTAGTCAAAATAGAGAAGTTATACGAAACGTTGAATAAGCTGGACTACATAGGCAAGAAAAAAGAAAATATTGAATTATTTGTTGCCGAAACAGATCAAAAAGATATTGTTCACACAGCCAAACGACACGGATTCTTTATAAAAGATTAAAAATATAATAGTAATATAAATTATGGAAGTATTAAACAAACAAGAACGCCAGAAAGCATTTATCGCTTTTTTAATTGCCTTCATCCTGACTTTTTCAGTGATGCTAGTCGCTGTATCCTTTAATTTTTATATGCCTAAAGCAGAAAACAAATTGCTTAAGGCAGAAAATGAAATGATGAAAAGAGAATATGATTATCAAACTAATTTTTCGGTAAAAATTGATAGTATCAGAATGACCATTGATTCAATTAATTCGCCAAAAGTAGACAACGATTTTCAGCAGCGTCTGGCAAATGTTATGATTGCCAATATGTATCAGAAAATACCAAAAGATACCACAGATAATAAAAAATTATACAACAATGTAATTCTGGCCTATAAGAATATCATTGACTATAAAAAGCAAATTAGAAGCCTTACACATAATTCACATCTTATAGATAGTTTGAACCAATCGGCAAAGACATACAAAGAAGAGCTGGAGAAAGTAAGCAGGGATCTGGATGTCTGTCGTCAGATTTATCAAAACCAATAATAAGAATTTAGAGTAAAAAGAATTAATAAAATAATCATTTAAAATTTAAAAATTATGTTATCAAACTATGGAATTGGGGGTAATGAAGTAAAATTAGATGCTGATGAAGCAATCATTGCAATCCCACAAAACAGAACACTTGTTGCTCAAAAACTAACTGTCGATGCGCCGGTTAAACCAGAATTAGTAGAAGGAATCACAAGTATTGAAAAAGCATTTGAACACTTTAAGCCAGAGGTGAAAGTAAATTTTGAAACAGCAGATGGAGCTACGAAAGTAGAGGCTTTGAATTTTAAAAACTTAGGGGATTTTGGTATTAAAGGAATTACGTCTCAAAGTAGCTTTTTGTCTGATTTGGAAACAGAAAAAGATCAATATCAAAAAATCATTCGTCAGTTAAAATCAAATAAAATTTTGAAAACTGCCTTAGAAGATGGTGAAGCAAAACAAGCATTATTAGAAAGCCTTGGTACATTGATCAATGAATTAAAAGAAAATAATAAGAATTAAAAAAAACAGTAAACATGGCAAAGCAAGACATATATCAGAATGGTGAAATAGATACTTTGGTATTAGAACGTAAAGTATCAGGAGGTTCAATTGAAAAAAATGTTGAAAAACTGGCAAAATATGGCGGGTTTGATTTATTGGAAATGTCAATTGAAGGTATCCAAAATCTTAATCCGGAAAGAAAAGCAAGAAGAAAAATTTTTCTTGGTGAAGTTAATAAAGCAAAAGAAAGAGAAACGCTTAGAAAGACATTGGAGCTTTGGGTTTCGGTTTTAAGTAATAATGAAGCTTTGACCGATATGGTGGCTCAAAGTGAAGACAAATGCAAAGAGTCTGAAGCATTATTAAAAAAGAATCTGGTTAAAGCCGTTGCCGATACAAGAGAAATTGAGGCAGCTTACAGAACAGTTGCCATGTTTTTTAAAAACACAGAAACTGATAAAGTAAAAAATGTTACGATTGTAAATGCTGATTTAGAACAATTAAAAGATCTTGACAACACTCGTTTTATCGATGCAATTCATTCTGAATTAGTAGATAATTATGATCGTTTAGACCTGAAAAATAATTATGGTATTTTGGTGATTCCAGGATATTTAGGTTCTAATAAAGTAATTGAAAAATGGGCAAAGATTGCACACGAAAACAAAGTAATGCTGGTTACTGATTTTGAACATCTGGATGAACCGGATGATGTAATGGAAATGTTTGATGCTGCTGCTTTAACAGGTGGAGATGTATATCGTTCAAACGTAATCATGACATGTAACTGGCTAGTAGGACGTGGAAGATTTGACCAGATTGGTGAAAATGATGATTTACACATCGCTCCATCTGCAGCACTTGCCGGGAAAATTTATAAAACTTTGATGTCTCAGGTTACTGCCGGTAAAAAGTTTGGTGGTATTAATGAAGTTGACGGAGTTAAATTTGACCTTAAGAAAAGCGAAATCGCAAACCTTGAAAACTTAGGATTAGTTCCGATGGTAAATGAGTACGGAAAAGTAATGGCTTTTTCTGCTAAAACATTATTTAGTGGAGATAATTTAGGACTACAAACCTATTCTGTAGTTCGTGTTTTTGATTATGTAACCAAAGTATTAATGGATTTCCTTAATCGTCGTGCTTTCGAAAATTTTACAGCAAAAACGCGTATAGAAATTATGAATC
>CBFGNY010000087.1:0-17944 GCA_965650235.1 uncultured Flavobacterium sp.
TTTAGCCGGCATTACAAACAGTTCTGCTTTTAACATTAATTCTTGTAATGCTTCTGGCGATAATTGCCCTAAAAAATGTATATTTTGAGTTTCCTGTTCATTTTCTTTTAGTGAGTCAGTAGCTGTGCCTGCCACATAAACAGGCCATTTCAGCTGTTTTGCAATACGCGAAAGAAGGCTGATGTTTTTTGCATCTTCCCAAATGCGTCCGGCAGTTAATATAAAAGGCTCTTTTTTTTGTCCCGCATATACTTGACTGCTGCTTCCGTTATAGATAACTTTAGAAAAGCCTGTTTTCCCATAAACCTTATGAGCCTGATTTAATATTGACTTTGTGGGAGCAATAAGAACATCTGAAGAGCGTAAAGCCTTTTTTACGGTTTCTTTATACTTTTTCCATTCCTGAGGAAGTTCTTCCCTTTTTATCGCTTCCCACCAGGTCTGCACACAGGAATGAAAGACGGTAATCACAGGGCAGTTCCACTCACCGCTGACCTGGCCATAATTATTAAAATGAATAATATCTGGCTGTACTTTTTCATATACATCACGAATCCAGTCTGCTGCCCGTTGGACATCCTCCCATGGATCTTCCATCCATTCCAGTTTATAATCACTGCAGTACAGGTTTATATTATTTGATGCTTTAACCTGCTTTAGCTGATGTTTATCAGGCATGCCCCCCATAATCATCAGGTGAACTTCGGTATTGTATTTTTCCAAAGCTTTGCAAAGGCTAAGGGCGTATGTCCACACCCCGCCTACAGTATCCGCAGTCATCAATATCTTTAACCTATCTGCCATAAATTCTGTCGATTATTTGAGCTGTTTTTAAATATTCACCGGCTGTCATAGGATCATATCCGCTGGAATTGCGGAGTTTTTTAGCCCAGACCAATCCTGCTTTTCCACCCCAGTTATCTGGAGGACTTACCATTATTTCCTTGGCAGTACCTTTGTATTTTTCTGACTGAAAATCATAAAACGAACCGTTTATATTTTTGAATGCCACACCGCCTTCTGTACCATAAAATACAGCTCTTATTACGGCATCCTCGCCAGCTGAGGCGTGCCATGAGCATTCGAGGTTAATCGCAGATTCTTTATCGGTAAGCATTGTTATTTTGGCAAAATCTTCGACTTTATCTTCATTAGGCTCCAGCTTAGTACCTTTACTAAATAAGTAACTTTTTAACTCTTTTATTTCCGGATAACCAAGGCAGCACATCGCCATATCAATCAGATGAATACCTAAATCCATTACACAGCCGCCACCAGACTGGTTGATGTCATAAAACCACTCTTTATCTGGTCCGTAGGCATTATGAAAAACGAGTTCTACAGCGTATACTTTTCCGATTTGACCTTCAGTTATAGTATCATAAACAGCCTGAAAAGCTTTTGTATAACGATAAGACAAATCAACAGAAAGTAATTTATCTGCCTCCTGAGATGCATTTATAACCTCCTCTACTTCTGCTGCTGTCCTGCCTAAAGGTTTTTGGCAAAAGACTGCTTTTCCTGATTTCAGGGCTTGCAGTGACTGAGCAGCATGAAGCGCACTGGGCGTTGCGATGACAACCCCGTCTATATCCCTATTTTTATAAATTTCTTCAGGTGATTGAGCAAGAACAGCATCTCCAGCCACTTTCAACGCTTCTTCGGCATTCTGTTCACTGGTTTCTGCTATTGTAACACTCCTGATTTTCCCTTTATTTAAAAGGACTTCCATTCTGTTTTTACCTATCCAGCCCACACCTATAAAACCCAAAGACAATGTTTTAGTATCGTAGTCAATTTCCATTTTGTTATTCATTTAGTATTAAAGCCTTGATAAAACCATCTGGACGATCACATAACATTTTGAGAGCTTCGTCCGTTTTATCCAGCGAAAAAGTATGTGTAAAAAGCGGGAAAGGATCCATTTTTCCTAATTCAATCGCTTTTACAGCCTCCTGCATTCCTTTTATATATTGCCTTGAATCTCTTTCGTGAGCGTTTATCATATCGATGCCACGCCAGTTAAGAAGCTGCATATTTACCTGTCTCATTCCGTCCTGATGAAATCCGGCTACAATTAGTTTTCCCATTGAATGATGCGCCATATACAGCAGCTTACGAAGAATTTGAGGTTTATACAGCCTTGTCTGATTATATGGAAAAGACTGATGGAATTGATATTCTGCCTTCATTAAGAATATTAATACCTGAGTTTATAAAATACACTATTAGCCGACTGGCTTTTTATTATCCGCCTTTGCTTCCGTCAGATATGATCGCTGAGGAAATAAAAACCGGAGAAATCCAAAAAGATCTTTGGGTTCCTTTAGAAGATATACATGACGGATGGGAAAAATCAGGAGAGGTTGGTCAGGAAGTTTACGGCGCAGGAGTATCGTTTGGTGTTGTGCCGCGACAGTACTTTAAGCTAAAAGACCTTAATGCAACCGGATTTATTGATTATCCGGCAGTAAACTTTCGATTTGGAAAAAGCAGTGTTACGTTTCGGGTAATTGGCGATCCGAAGTTTAAGGCTTCGATGAAATTGTCCGGACTTTCAAAGGCTAAAATTTCAAAAGTAAAAATCGAAGTTAAAAACAAACCAAAATATACCGAAGTAACAGCTAAAAATTCTAATGAATTTGAGTTTCCGGGCAACTCTTCGGTTCGAATTAGCTGGTAATTTTTTAAAATATTAAAAACTGACATTAATTTTTATGGAATATGATGGAAGATAAAATGACAGCGGCGGTAAAGACAGCAAAAGGTGATTTTTCAATTGCAGAAGTAGAAATTCCACAATTGCAAAAACCTGATTGGGTACTGGCACGGGTAAAAGTGGCCGGAATATGCGGTACAGACCTCCGCCATTGGAAAAAGAAAGACCCTCATCTGGAATGTAAAATAATGGGGCATGAACTCGCAGGAGAAGTGGTGAGTGTAGGCCCTGAAGTCAGTAATGTTAAACCAGGCGACAGGATCGTAATCGAGACATTATTAGGAGATGATACCTGTGACTGGTGCAACATACAACAATACAACCTTTGCCCTGACCTGTACAAAGTACGTATGGAAACTGTTTCTCAGGCTTTTGCCCAATATGTGAGCGGGCCGGCTAAGAAATTCTATAAACTGCCCGATCATGTGAGTTTTGAAGAAGCCGCTTTACTGGATACTTTTTCTGTGGGACTGCACGCATTGCAATTAAGCGGATTAAAAATTAATGACAAAGTAGCTATCATTGGTTCCGGATCAATAGGTCTTGGACAATTACAGCTTGCAAAAATAGCCGGAGCAGATGTAATCATTTTTGATATAGTAGACTCTTCCCTGAGATTAGCAAAAGAACTTGGAGCAGACGTTGTTGTGAATACCAAAGAAGAAGATGGCTATCAAAAGCTCATGGAATTTACCCAGAACCGCGGTGCTGATATTACATTTGAATGTGCAGGCGGAACAGCGATGGAAATGACACTTCCCTTGGCAACTGAATTTACGAGAATTGGCGGTAAGGTTATTATCGTTGGCGGATTTGATTCTGGTAAAACAACAACCAATCTCGAATGGCAACGCATCCAAATGGGCGAAATAAAATTGATTCCAAGTGCCAGTTACTCTTATTGGGACATATATCCAGAAATGCAAATTTGTCTGGATCTTTTGGCAAAAGGAAAACTAAATGCTAAAAAAATGATTACACATAGTTTTCCACTTGAAGAAATAAATAGTGCTTTTACAGTCGCTCGTGATAAGGAACATTCAGATGCCTTGTTTGTAGCCCTTACAATACCATAATAAATAGTAACAAGTACTGAAGTTTAATTTAAAATATAGAAAACATGCTTGCAATGAATTATCGCGGACCATACAGAGTCCGCCTTGATCGCGATAAACCCATACCTGAAATCATACATCCTGATGATGCCATAGTACGGGTGCTTCGCTCTTGTATTTGTGGCTCCGATCTTCATCTTTATCACGGTCTTGTACCGGATACTCGTGTTGGATCAACATTTGGACATGAATTTATTGGAGAAATTGTTGAAATAGGATCCGGAGTTGAAAAAGTAAAAATTGGTGACCGTGTTATGGTTCCGTTTAATATTTCCTGCGGAAAATGTGCTTTCTGCCGCCAGGAATTGTACGGCAACTGTCATGAGTCAAATCCCGAAGCTACTGCTGTAGGCGGTATTTTTGGATATTCGCATACTGCTGGTGGTTATGATGGCGGTCAGGCCGAATATGTTCGTGTTCCGTATGCCAATGTTGGCCCCGTTGTAATTCCGGAATGGATGGATCCTGATGATGCCGTACTGCTTACAGATGTCGTTCCGACGGGCTATCAGGCAGCAGAAATGGGAGGCATTCAGCCTGGCGACACTGTTGTAGTTTTTGGTGCAGGACCAATCGGAATCATGGCTGCAAAATGTTCCTGGCTTTTTGGCGCAGGCCGTGTAATCATCATCGATCATATTGATTATCGTTTGGAGTTTGCCGAAAAGTATGCCCAATGCGAAGCTTTTAATTTTAACTCTATTGGCGATCCGGTGGTATTTTTAAAATCTATCACTGATTCACTGGGCGCTGATGTATGTATTGACGCTGTTGGATGTGAAGCTGCAGGAAATATGATGAATACCCTTACCGGACGCAAGCTTTTGCTTCAGGGTGGTTCTACTACGGCATTGCACTGGGCAATAAATGGTGTCAAAAAAGGCGGCATTGTTTCGATTGTGGGGGTTTACGGACCGATAGACAGCTTGATTCCGATTGGAAATGTGGTGAATAAGGGAATTACGATTCGGGCCAATCAGGCTTCTGTCAAGAGACTTTTGCCAAGACTTATTGATCATGTAGAGTCTGGAATCCTTGATCCAAAAGGCCTTATCACACACCGAATTCCTTTAGAAGAAGTATCTGAAGCTTATCACATATTTTCTTCAAAACTGGACAATTGTATTAAAACAGTTTTGGTTCCGCCAACTGCGGGCTAATTAACATTAAAATTTATATTATGATTACAGATGAAACAAGTCCTGAAGATTTTGTAAATGCAAGACAGGGCAAATACAGTCATATTAAGGGATGGGGAATAGATGCTGATATTAAAAACGATCCCACTTATCCCATAAAAAAAAGAAATAATGCAGAGCATGAAGGCTACGCCTGGGAACGTCCGGCTCAACAGGATGAAACGGTAGAAATACTGAAATCAGTAGAAAGGCCTAATCTTTCTGCTGTATACGGAACATCAAAACCACCGTCAGGTTTAAGCGGAATCATACGCCGAATGGCCTATAAATTCAGTGAATCGAGCTACGGTCGCTGGATTCCGTTAATTCTGGCAGACCGCATAGATATGATGGAAGGTGTTGTAGATGATTTCTCTAAAGGGCACATTCCTAATATTCCCAAAGAAACTGGATTAAAATCAGAGTGGAAATACAATAGGGAAGAATTTTTATTTAAAACTGCAGCCGGAATTCTCATAACCGGAGCTGTGTTAATGCTTCTCTTTTCATCTGATAAAAGACGAACAGAATAAATTATTGACCTATTATTAACTTATAGATTATGCAGATTATTGATACCAAAACCCATGGATATATAGATTATAGTATGGGTGCCCTACTAATTGCCATGGCTTATTTTATAAATTTTAATTCTGATAACACACCCAATTTTGTTTTATACCTGGTAGGTTCTTTAGCAATATTTTACAGTTTGTTAACCAAGTATGAATTAGGAGTGATAAAAATAATTCCAATGTATATCCATTTAATGCTGGATAGCCTTTCAGGAATTTTTCTTGCTACCGCTCCATGGCTTCTGGGATTTGCTGATGATGTATTTTTACCTCATTTGCTATTAGGCCTTTTTGAAATTGCAACCACCATAATGACAAGTATAAGACCTAAAATGGCGAAGAAACGCAAAAAATATATGAATTTTAGTCGTAAGAGTAAAACTAAAAAAGCATCATACAATTAATAAACAAATGTGCTGGAAAAATTTTAAAATATGGAAAATTTATCAAATTATTTTGGACAGAATATAGACCGTAAACGTATTGTTGTTACAGGCGGTACAACCGGAATTGGAAAAGCAACCGCAGAACTTCTTGCTTCACTGGGAGGTCATGTTTTTATTTTTGGTCGGGATAAGGACGATTTCGACCAGGCGATTACTGACATTAAAGCTCAGGCAGAAGGAGATGTATATGGCATTACAGCTGATATTACCCGAAAAGAAGATATTGAACTAATCTGGCAGGAAATAGACAATACGCTGGGCGGAGTTGACATTTTAATTAATAATGCCGCCTTACCTGCCAATGGAATCATAGACGAAGACTACGAAAACATAAAATACATTTTGGAAACTAACATTCTGGGATATATCACTTTTACAAAAGAAGCGGTTACAAGAATGAAAGCGGCACAGGAAGGCCATATTGTAATTATTGGTTCTATGAGTGCCGAAACGCATGAAGAAACAGGAACTGTTTATGTTGCCACAAAATCTGCCATAAGAGGATTTAGTATGGCCCTTCGAAAAGAAATAAATGAACTTGGAATAAAAGTGTCCCTCATCGAACCAGGCGCTGTTACCAGCGATATGCAGCCGGCGCCAAAAGAGGAACAGCGGGAACAAATTGAAAAAATGGAAATGCTTGAGGCTGAAGATATCGCCATGAGCGTTTTATTTTGCCTTTCACAACCAAAACGCTGCGATGTTGTAAGCCTGCAGGTCAGACCACATTTACAGGTTATTTAAATTTACAAAATGAGTAAAACTGACGAAATATTAGCAAACATTAGCAACAGGCAATATCCGCTTCCTGAGAAAAAATGGAAATATTTTCAGGAATGGCATGCTACTATATTCATGCATTGGGAATTGCCTGTTTATTTTTTACAGGATCATATCCCCAAAGAAATTGAATTGGACACGTTCAATAAAATGGCGTGGGTTTCTCTTGTTGGCTTTGAAGTTAGGAATATGCGATTAAGGAATGTGGCTTCAATACCTTATGTTTCTAATTTTCAAGAGATAAACCTCAGAACCTATGTAGTGAAAGACGGAAAACCGGGAATCTATATGTTCTCTATAGAAACCGACAAATTAATTGAAGTTTTACTCACACGGGTTTTTGTTGGGCTTCCGTATAAAAAATCTAAAATGAGACGAACTCCAAAAAAACTGGTGTCCAGAAACGAGACTTTAAATCAGCGGCTGGATGTTACAATTGGCAAAACAAGACCACTTGCTGAAAAGACCAATTTAGATTTCTGGCTTACCGAAAGGCATTCTTTGTATGAAACCTGTGGAAATAAAATGTGCCGTTTTGATATTCATCACAAACAATGGGAACTTAAAGATTTAAAAGTTTCTGTAAATGATATTGCATACAATGCAGGAAAATACAGTCTTAGTACTTTTCCCGATAAAATTCACTATGCAGAAAAGCTGGATGTGGTTTTATGGGGAAAGGAAGAGGCGTGATGTGCAGGATTATTTGATTCTTGTTGCAGGCAGCGAACTTGAATTTAATTATCCAAAAAATAATCATCCATCATCACAGATTTGCATTTGTGTCCAAAAAGCAGATAGTTTAAAATGAATCTGATTTGAATTTGGACAAATGCCTGTTTATTTCCTCGATTCTGATAGAGACATGAAAAAAATTGATTGGACGTTTTTCAAGCGTTACAATTGAAATAATCTTGCCTTTATCAAGAATATATTTTGCCGCCTTAGCATAAATTTGATTTTCTAAATCTTCCATAATAACAAATGGAGGCTCAAATGGATGAGTGATATTAACCTGATACATGTCATCTATGCGCATAAATTCACATTGTAAGTCAATACAATGTTTTTCACAATCGACTAAAATTAGATACTTTTCCACTTTGTATAATTTATTGACTGATTAAGCTACCTAATATACATTTTTTTTGTTTAATAAATATTAAAAAAAGTTAAACAATTAAGGTTTATAAAAAACTGTAACTATAAAACGTTTTGAGCTAATAATTATGAATTGTTTTCAAGCAAATTCTTAAGCTCAACCTTTGATTAATAAAAATAGATAGGAGAAATTGGCAAATATTAAATAAAAAAATGGGTTCGTTACGAACCCATTTTTTTATTTAATATTTTTATACCAGGAGTTTTATACATTCATTTTCAACATTAAATTTTCAATTTCAGCATTAGAAATTTCAGGATTGGCTCCTGGTGCCTCAGCAACTAAAGCTCCTACAGCACAAGCAAAATCAATTGCCGTTTGAGGTTGTTTCCCCGTAAGCAATGAGGTGATTAAAGCCGCTAAAAATGAGTCACCTGCTCCCACGGTATCTGCAACCTCAACAGGGTAACCTCCATTTTGATACAGTTTGCCCTCCCACATTAACAAAGCTCCATGCTTGCCTTTGGTCACACACATTGCCTTTACGTTGGTTTTTTCTGCTATGAATTGCATATTATCTTCTAAACTTGTGAAAGGCGATTGCATGGCTGCTGTAATTTCCAGTAATTCCTCATCATTAAACTTAATAAAATCGGCCGAATGCATTAATTGTTCCAGAATTTCATAAGAATAATGAGGCTTTCTCAAATTAACATCAAAAACCTTATAGACTTTTGTCTGCAATAATTTTTCCAGGGATTGTCTGGATATTTTATCTCTGCAAACCAAACTTCCGTAAATTAAAACATCAGCATCAGTAGCCAGATTTATAGCCAAATTATTCACTACAATTTTATCCCAGGCGGCTGGATAGCTTATTTCATAACTTGCCGAGCCACGATCGTTTAGTGTTACCTTAACTAATCCTGTAGCAAAATCTTCTGTCTGCATGATGGCATTAGTATCAAGCCCTAAACTTTTTACATGATCTATAATTGCCTGCCCGTCTTCATCCTTTCCTACACAGCTTATCATGGCCGCTTCACAACCAAATGTTTTCATTCGCAAAGCTACGTTTAGTGGGGCTCCGCCAATCTTTTTTTCATTGGCAAAAACATCCCAAAGCACCTCTCCGTAGGCCACTGCCTTAAGGTTTTTTCCGTTGTTCATTCTAAAAATTATTTTAATTAATGTTATTCGGGTTGTGTAACCTGAAGATTTGTAATTACTGCATTTTGTCCTTCAGCAATTAACCCCCATTTGTTTTTGTCACGTCCGTAAATAAGATTGGTCAGGGCTGCTTTTCCGTTGATATAAAACACTACAACACTTCCTTCAGCAATAACCTCAACATCATATTTAGTATTTGTTTGAAATTGGAACGGTATTCTGGTTACTTCCTGAGAAGCCGAATTGAACCCTTTTATTTTCCCCTGAGCAATATCAAAAATTATTTTGTAATAAGCTCCGACATCATTGGTATGAAAAACAAAACCTGCTGTACCGGAATTATTGGCCAAAGTAACTTCTGCTTTTATTTTGGCTTTTTTGCCAATTGGTTTAAATGTTACCATTGCTTTTTCTGTACTTCCTGACAAAGTATAAGCTCCGTTATTTACTGTCGCATTTCCTGAAGTTACTTCAACTTCTGCACTTATGCTTTTCTTAGCAAACAAATCTGTTACCGATTTTGGAGAATTTGTTCCTAAAGTTCCATCAGTATTCTGAATTAATTCATGAATGACCATATTCCCTGCCCAATCTTTATTTCCAAGATCATTTTCAGGTGTTTTTCTGGCGTTCCAGCCAAAGACATATCTTTTATTTCCGTCAGAAGCTGTTTTTCCTGCATAAAAATATTCTCCGTCAATCATATCATTTTGTGGCGTTGTCCACGGTCCATTGATGGATGTTGCCATTTTATAATGTGTTCCGGTATTGCTGCTCCAGTTTTCTGAAAAAATCAGGTACCAATAATTCCCCATTTTAAAGATGTCAGCACATTCCATCATCAAATAATTCTCCTGAGGAGTTGTGGTATATATTGGCGCTTGAACATCCCATTTTCCGGAAGCCGGATCATCACTTGTAAAATGCAATAAAACTGCTTTTCTTCCAGGATCAGTCTGGGTACTAACCAGCATTGAATATTTTTTCAGTTCCTCATTATAAAACACATGCGGATCTCTGAAATCAAAATCGTAATAACCGGACGGCGCCGTAATTTTAAACGAAGGGATTTTTGTCCAGTTTTTTAAATCCGGACTTGTGGCGCACAATACACTTTCTCTTGCGTTGGACTGTAAAAAGGCAGGTAGTCCATTGTGTCCTGTATAATAAAAGTAGTAGAGATTACCGACTTTTACAACTGAACCTGTGCCAACACCAAAATCAGGATCATTGGTCTGACCATAAGGAATCGTTTGCCCTTCGTAGGCAAAATGAGCTAAATTAGTGCTTGAAAATTCATGGATATCATGAAATCCTTTCCCGGCCGGTTTATTCTGCGCATCATGGAGAAAGTAAATATGAAACTTTCCGTTATCAAAAAATGGCATTATATCTCCGGTGTAACCCGCACTGTAATACGGATCGTTTGCTCCCATCCATTGTGCTGGCGGCGCTGGAAAAACACTTGTTATTTCAGAATTACCGCCTGAAATGGAACCTCCGATATAGGCTTCATCCTGACTGCAGGAAATAAGCGAAAAGAAGATTGAGGCAATCGTTATAATATTTTTATATTTCATTTTGTCGATTCAGAGTGATTAATCTTTAGCTAAATAATTGATGCTGTTTTGTGTCAAAAGCTTAATATTGGTTATAAACTCGTTGGCCTGACTAGGTACTCCGCTGCTGTTGGTCTCGTTATACCAGTCATAAGCTCCCATTGAGATCACAACTTCATTTTTATTAGCTGATGTGTTTGGAAACTCTGCAATCGTAACTCTTCCGTCGAGATTATTATCCCAGGCTTCGCTGGCTAAGTTGGTCCCTCCTGTCTGGTTTCTCCAGCCTTCTCCGTTGCCATATCCTCCCCATTCTGGTAAAAACCACCACGCTGTATGGTTAAGTCTAAAAGTTCCGCCTTGCAATAGATTTGCTTTTCCGGCTTCAAAAGTTACCAATCCATCAAATATCGGATGGCTTTCATGCCCAACAAATGACATTCCCCATGAATTTGCATCTACAAATCCGTTTGGTGGAAAATCTCCAAAAACGTTATTAGGTCCTTTTCCTGAAGGTACAATTTCTAAGGCATCTACATATTGTGAAGCAAAAGAAGTCAGAAGTAAATTTCCTCCGTTAGATCTGAAATTTTTCAAAGCCGTAGTAACTGCAGGTTTATAGGCAACTGCCGGTAAATTAGCAGCCGAATCAAAATGCCACCAAATTACATCAACATCGCTTAAATCAGCACCGCTTTCAACACTACTAAATGAAATGTATTTTGCGCCGTTAAAAGTTGAAAAGAACCAATCTGCAGCTGCAATTTCATCCATATTTGTAATTTCAGCTCTCGTAGCGGCTGTTCCTAAAAAAGCAACTACTAATCCTGTTACAGGAAAGCCAACATTAGCAGTATAATTCACGCTTTTTCCATTAGAAGTGACTGTAAAAGTTACCGGATTTGTGAAATCAATTGTCGCATCGGATGCTGGTGAAATAGAAACACCTTCTGTCAACTCAATAACAGGCTGTAAAGCTGCCAGATCAGTGTTTTCTGGTAAAGTCATCGTGATAGTTTTGTTCACATTATTGATTACTGCAGCAACACCATTAATTTTAAAACTTTTAATCGGACTCAAAACGACTGCCGTTACCGTATAGTCTTTGTACAAATTACCGTTTAGCACTCTAAACTTTACGGGGCTTGTAAAATTAATTGGCACTGTTACATCTAAATTTGATGTTGCGCCTTCTTCTAGCACCATTTCTGGTTTTACTGCTGTAATATCAGATCCATAAGGCATCGTGATATTAATTTCTCCAGTTTTCTGATCAATTTCTCCCGCCACTCCATTTATTTTAAAAGAAGTAACATTCGAAGGCGAATCGACATCAAAACCACCAGTCTCAAAATTATTTTCACAAGCTGTAACCATAAAAAGCAGTGCTAACAACAGAGACACTTTGGTCCAATATTTATTTATAATTTTTCTCATATTGATATGTTTGATAAGTTAGTAACCTGGATTTTGTTTGTACAATCCCTGACTGAAATTAATTTGCTTTAACGGAATTGGACAATACTCTTCTTTATTGGCATCAAAGAAGGCATCCTGATAATACGTACGTTTTGTTTTTTCTTTAGTGTAAAAAGCATTCATTACTTCATCTGTCACTCCCCATCTCACTAAATCAAAGAAACGGCTTCCTTCCATAGCCAATTCTAAACGGCGTTCGAATCTCATTGCTTTACGGGCAAAATCCTGTGTCCAGTTGCAATTCACTCCATCAACATAGGTTTCAATTTTAAAGTTGTTCACATACGGCAATCTTCCGGTACTTTGAGCGGCTCTTTCCCTGATTTGATTGATTAAAGGCAAGGCTTCTGTGTGTCTTCCCAGTTCAATCAAGGCTTCTGCACGCATTAAGATAACATCGGCATAACGAATCTGGATTCTGTTTTTAGAATTTCCATAAAACGGATCAATATTTACAAAACAACTACAGCTTGGTGCTACGTTTTCTTTTAACGAAGCAAAATAGCCATATGTACCCGGAGATCTTACCCAAGCTTCAACATATAAAAATTCAGGATCATATTTGTATGGTAAACCCGGCATGGCAACTGTATGATACAATCTTGGATCAACTGTATTGGCGTCTCTATTTTTATAATCAAAATCCTGATCATTATAGGTGTCAAATTCCGGCAACCCATTTGCTCCTGTTTTAAAAGCATTCACTAAATTTTGACTTGGTTTATGAAAATCACAACATCCTAAACCTTGTGGTGTTGACAGCACATCTGAAAAATTCAGTCTTCCGTATAAAGTTCCATCATTGTCTGAAAATTGGATGGAGAAGATAGATTCTGCTCCGTTTTCAAAAGTTCCCGGCAAAAAGTTATTGGCAAAATCAGGTTCTAAACTTGCTTTTCCGATTACTTTATCTGTCGCCGTAATTACTTCCTGCAGATGCTGCTGATTAATTCCGGTAACGTTGAATTTTTCATCCTGCGTATATGCCTGATACAAACGTGTTTTGGCTAAATAGGCATAAGCCGCTTTTTGGGTAGCACGTCCTACTTGTGGCTGTACTTCTGGTAAATTATCGGCTGCAGCCTGAAAATCGGCTGCAATTTTGTTCCAAAGTTCTTCGTTTGAAAGTGCTTTATTTGAGATGGTTTTATAGTCTTCTACCGGAATATCCTCAGTGATATAAGGAACATCCCTGAACATAATTTTCAGCATGAAATAAAAATGACCTCTTAAAAAACGCATTTCGGCCATACGTGTTTTTTTCAACGGATAATCTGCTTCTGGTATTTGTTGCAGCGCTTTTAAAGCTTTGTTAGCTCTTGAAACCCCAACATAACTGATATACCAAAAATTATCCAATTCACCAAAATCAGGTCTGATATTATTGGAAACTTCAAAAAAGTGAAAATCCTGAATATCGTTAGTTCCGCTTCCTCCTTTATAGGCATCATCTGAACGAACATTACCAAATGGCCACAAACTGTAAGGAGAATCATAATGATCGTTCCCTAATTGGGCATAGGCGGCGTTCATAAATCCATCAACTGATTCAGGAGTTACAATATCCTCTTCTGATAGTACTCCACGAGGGTTTTCTTCAAGAAAATCCGAACAGGAACCAAAGATTCCCATTGCTACAAATCCTGCTATATAAAGTATTTTTTTCATATGTAAATAATATTTGCCTTTTATTGGAATATGGAATCGCCATTCTTCATTAGTATTTAAGATTTTGATTCATGGCGATTTCATTTTTTTTGATTTAATTTTTATAAAGTAAAATTAAGACCAGCTGTAAAAGTCGTAGGCTGTGGATATCCAAATCCTGCATTTTCAGGATCTACACCTGTAAAGTTTTTAGCATCAATAATCAATAAATTTTGTCCACTGATGTAAAATCTAAAGCTTTCTAAATTTATTTTTTTCAACAACTCTTTTGGCAGACTGTATCCAAGTTGCAAAACACGCAGTTTAAGATAGTCACCGTTTTCTACATAGTATGTTGAAAATCTTGACTCTCCATTTCTATCCACTGTCGTTAAAGCCGGAATAGTTGAGTTTTGATTATCTAAAGACCAGGCATTTAATAATCGTGTTCCTTTGTTTGAACCTACATCATCAACACTCCAGAAATCGGTTTGATATTTGGTATTATTAATTACATCAACATCACTTGCTCCTTCCCAGAAAGTGGTGAAATCCCAATTTTTATAGCCTAATCCTAAATTAAATCCGTATGTCAATCCCGGATTTGGATTCCCAATCCACGTACGATCCTTAAGATCTGGAGTAATCTCTCCGTCTCCGTTTAAATCTTTGTAACGAATTCTTCCAAGGCCTTTCCCTTCCTGAATAGCCGAGTTGTCTACTTCGTCCTGACTTTTAAACAATCCGTCAGCAACATACCCATACATAGAGTTGATCGGACGTCCTAAAATATTATCATCTAATCCGTCTCCGCCATAATTATTTCTGACTTCATCAGGTAATTTTGTAATCTTGTTTTTGTTTGCCGAAATATTTGCCGAGATATCATATTTCAATCCAAATGAAGTTTCATCACTGTAACCTAATGTAACTTCCCATCCTTCATTTTCCATCGAAGCGCCATTTACCCAACGATTTCCTCCTTCTCCAATTACTCCCAAATAAGGCGGTAATACTAAAATATCTTCGGTTTTTTTGATGTAATAATCAACAGAACCGCTTAATTTTTGCTGGAAAAATCCAAAATCTAAACCGATGTTCGTTTGCGTGGTTGTTTCCCATTTTAAATCATCGTTTCCGGATTGAGTTGCAATAAAACCTGATGGCAATAAACCGTTTCCGTTTCCTACAATATCATAGGCCGTACCAAAAGATGTTGCCCAGGTTGGACTTCCTCCTGCATAACTGGCTAAATAAAGACTGTAGACCGCAGTATTGCTAATTTCCTGATTTCCAGTTTGTCCCCAGCCTGCTCTTAATTTTAAATCAGAAATTACAGGGGCATTATTTTTCACGAAATTTTCATTGCTAATTCTCCATCCTGCTGAAACAGCCGGAAAAGTTCCGAATTGATTGTTTTTTCCAAAACGGGAAGAACCATCACGACGAATTGTAGCCGAAACTAAATAACGGTTGTCAAACTCATAATCTGCTTTTCCAAAATAAGAAAGCAATGAATAAGTAGTCGAAGTCCCGCTTGTAAAAGATTCACCTGTTCCTGCATCGGGATACATATAGTCAGGAGTTTCAATTAAAAAGTCATTTTTACGCAAGGTGTTGGTGTCAAAAGCATCTTTATACATCTCTGTTCCTGCCATCAAATTCAAATTACTTTTTCCGAAATTCAGGCTGTAAATAGCTGTATTTGTCCAGGTCCACTTATCGCTTTGCGACTGATCAATGGTAACGGATGTCTGGTCATTCTTAAGATATCCTGATTTATAGCTTCTTTGTAAAGTTCTTTTTTTGTAAAATCCATAATCAAGACCAAAACTACTTTTGATATGAAGATTTTTGATGATCTCTAAATCGGCATATACATTTCCGAAAAGGCGCAAATAATCGTATTTATTGTCTTTATTGTATTCTAAAAGTCGAACCGGATTCTGCCTGTCATTCATTCCTCCAATAGGTCCACCCCAGCCTTTTCCATCAACGGTACGTACCGGGATAATTGGCAAGGCACGAAGCGCAGGATCTAACACTCCGGGATCATTGATTTCATTTGTACGATTGAAGCTGAAATTTTCTCCAATTACCAGTTTACCATCAAAATATTTGTACGAGCTATTCATTCTGGCAGAAATTCTTTCGAAATCAGTTGTTTTCACAACACCTTCATTGCCATAGTACCCTAATGAAAAAACATAATTTCCTTTGTTTGATGCATTCGAAACGGACAAATCATATGATTTTGCTATTCCTGTTTGAGAAATGGCATCGTACCAGTCTGTATTCGAAGCTTTTATTGTTTGATCTGCATCCAGATATTCAGGAACCAAAACTTTATTTAACTGTGGCTTGTTATTGTTTACTGACCAGTCAAATTGGTAACTTAAGTTATTATTGTTGGGATTCAACCCATCATTGATATTGGCCTGCCATAAAGCCTGACCAAATTGATTGGCGTTCAAGACATCAAGCTTTCTTGAGTAATCAGAAAAAGAAGAATAGGTGCTGAAATTAATTCTCATTTTACCTGCTTTTCCTTTTTTAGTGGTAATAATGATAACTCCGTTTGAAGCTCTGGAACCATAAATACTTGCTGAAGATGCATCTTTTAAAACCTGGATTGTTTCAATATCGTTCGGATTCAATTCATGCATGCCCGATTTGGTTGGCATTCCGTCAATTACATAAAGAGGGTCTGTGTTATTTAAAGTTCCTACTCCACGAATTACGACCTTGGTGTTTGCTCCACTCGGAGAACCGTCAGAGGAAACTTTTACCCCCGCTACCCTTCCCTGTAACGCCTTAATTGGGTTGGGTTCCGGCTGTTTCATGACTTCCTTCATGTTTACAACAGCAACGGCGCCGGTAATATCTGTTTTCTTTTGTTTGGAATATCCTGTTACAACAACTTCATTTAGTTGATTATTGTCTGTTTTTAAAGTTATATTAACTGTTTTTTGTCCTTTAACGGAGATTGTTTGTGGTGCATATCCAATAAAAGAGACAACAATTACAGCATCTGGATTTATTTGCTGAAAAGAGAAATTCCCGTCAAAATCTGTTACTGTACTGGTATTGGTCCCGGAGATAATTACGGTTGCTCCAGGTAGAGGCATTCCATCATCTGACGAAATTACCGTTCCTTTAATTCCGCTTTCCTGAGCTGCAATCAGCATTGGAAAGAAGAAAAATAGAAAATAAATAATTTTACTTTTCATAAGTTCGTGGTTTGGTTTACGTTAGTTTAGTTTATATTTAATTGATTCAATACGATATTGCACAATTCGACTCCTTCGTTTGAAGAAACTGAAAGGGACTTAAATGGCTGATTAGAGAAAAATATTTCTGTGATTACTCTTTCGCCATTGTTATAAAATATTTCAATAGATGTTTTATCTAAGATGATTTTAAAAGTTCCCTCTTTTTGATTTCCGTCTAAAGTTGCTTTAGTAATCGTTGAAGCAAATTTTTCTGAGAAATCGGTATTTCCGGATTTAGAACGATCCAAAAACAAATGATGATCTGAATTATTAATACCAAAAGACAATGATTCTCCGCTCTCATTTGAAAGTGTAAAGGTGTAGGTATCCTGTTTTAAGTTTTTTAAGTCTAAATTGATAATTGCCTGGGTTAAATCTATTTTTCCTGTTTCCGGAATTGAGATCGCACCTTTACCTTTTATGTTTTTTGCCTTGATTGTTTGTGAAATATATTTATTGATTTCTGTCACAGGGTTAGAAACCAAACTGTAATCATTTCCTTTTTTGATCAACTGAATTTCACGCGAGATTGTCATTGCGCTTCTCCATGCATCCGTTGGTACTTGCTGTGCGTAGTCCCAGTTGGACATCCATCCGATAAATAATCGTCGCCCGTCAGCAGTCGGAATATTGTTCCAGGTTACTCCCGCATAATTATCTTTTCCGTAATCGATCCAGACTGCATTTTCCTTTTCTACTTTTTTAGCAAAATTGCTATCCTGTGTAAAGGTTTTTCCATCAAAATCTCCAATAAAATATTGTGTTCCGGAACCGCCATTAGCTCCACCCGGATTTAAACTCTGAATTAAAACCCATTTGGTTTCATTAGATCCTTTTACCTTCATCTCAAAAAAGTCAGGACATTCCCAAACACCTCCGTGAGCACCAATATCTTTTCCAAA
>CBFGNY010000088.1:0-17695 GCA_965650235.1 uncultured Flavobacterium sp.
TTTTATCACCATTCTTAACTTCAATTATTCCGGATTCCGGTGCTATGATTTTATAATCACCCGAAATTGTTTTGTTATAAATTAAAGGACCATTTAGAAAGTCATCTTTATTTAATTTACGACCAGAAAAAGATCCGGAATCGGGAAAATGTTTTGCGAAAAAGTATTCGGGTTCCGTGTCAAAATAGACCGGATCAAATTCTTTAACCATTCTTCCCTTGTTGTTATCATAATAGCCTTGTCCCCACGTGACGTCAATTAAGCGCCATTTTCCGTCAATTAGCACTGTGTTCCAGGCGTGATTTGAAGTGGTGTTTTTTCGGCCGATATCAATTACTCTGGTTTTTGAATCACCTCTTATGATTTCCGATTTAATTCCAACTAATGAAGATAAGTTCTGAAATAAAAGGGTAAAGCCTTCACAAACTGCTTTTTTAGATTTGAATGTCTTTTGCAGTATATTGTTATTAAACTCCTGTATTTTTCTCTGCTTTTCAGCTTCAGTGCGATAAGAAAAACTCTGTGTCTTCTGCGGGTTTAAAAAAGCAGCAAAATCATATCTTACATTAAAAGCTATCCAGCTGTAAATTGCCCTCGCTTTGTCATAATCTGAATTGAAATCTTTTTTGATTTTTTCTGCTAATTCTTCGGGACTGTCAAAGTTTTTAGGATATTTCAAAACGACGTTGTCAACTGCATTATATTTTTGGGAGTAGGTGGTATGCAGGAAAATAACATTCAAAAAAATAAATACAAAAACGAATTGTTTTATTCTCATTAATTAAAACTGTTTTTTACAATTGTTTTTAATTCATTATCTAATTCAGGATTTGAAATTTCATTTTTTTCCAAATCAAAATTTGCATTGAAAGAAGGTAATGAAAAAAGCCCTTTTATCTGAGCACCATATCGTGGGAAAGCTGTTTTTGCAATCTCTAAAACCGAAGCGCCGCCTCTTGCCCCCGGAGAAGTAGCCATCAAAAGCATTGGTTTTTGAAGAAAAACATCCTTAGCAATTCTGGAACTCCAATCGAATACATTTTTAAAAGCAACCGAATAATTTCCGTTATTTTCAGCTAAAGAAACCACCAAAATATCGGCACTTTCAATTTTTTTCAGAAATAATTTTGCGATTTCGTGCTGGCCAATTTCTTTTTCTAAATCAACGCTGAATACAGGCATTGCAAAATCATTCAAATCTAAAACTTCTACTTCTGCATTTTCAAATTGATTGGCTGCATATGCTGCTAAACGTTTATTGATAGATTGTTGGCTGTTACTTCCTGCAAAGGCTATAATTTTCATAATTTAATTTTTATTAAAAGTAATAAATTAATTTACTAAAAGAAAATCCAAAAAAGATTAGCTCTTTTTTGGACTTTTTATGATTTGGAATTAATGAAATTTGATCTAATTCTGTTCTAATTCTTTTTGTGGATGATATCCGAAAAGATGATGTTCCTTTATGATTTCAGCAACTCCAGACGGAAGCATAGGTTCCCATCCTGGTGTTCCGAGACTAATCATTTTTAATACCTCGCGAGAGAATACATTTAAAATCCCCGGATCATAATCTACAATATCGACTACTTTTCCGTTGAATTTAAAGAATTTGTACAATTCTTTCATTCTTGGATGTACTTTCAGGTTTTCAGAAGTAATAATTTCGCCATTTTCTCCCAACATCGGATATAAAAATACTTTCATGTCGCGGTAGAATAATTTTCCAAAAGCTTCAAGTATTCCCCCACTTAAATGGCGATAATATTTCTCATCAAAAATATCGACTAAGTTATTTACACCCATTGCAAGTCCCATACGGGCTTTGGTATAATTAGAGAAATATTCAACTACTTTGTAATATTCCTGAAAATTTGAAATCATAACGGTTTGACCTAGAGAGCAAAGTAATTCTGCCCTGTCCATAAAGTCACGTTCATCAATTTCACCATCAGAGCGTAAATTCGAAAGTGTAATTTCAAAAACAACCAAGGTATTGTCTTTTTCTACCTTATTTTCTTCGAGAAACATTCTTAACGATTTCTCATACATGTCAAGATTAACATTAGTAACCGGACGGAAACTTCCCCTGAAAGCCAGTAGATTTTTTTTGTACAAAACAGCAGCCGGCAAAACATTTTTTCCTTCCGGATTAAACATTACGGCATCAGTCATACTGTTTTTTACCAATTGTAAACTCATCAAACGATTATCAACATCTGCAAAACGGGGTCCTGAGAAATTAATAGTGTCTATTTCGAGCTGGTCTTTATCGAGGTGGTCGTATAAATAACGAAGTAAACGTTTAGGATCATTATATTTGTAGAAAGCACCGTAAATCAGGTTAACACCTAAAATTCCCAGTGTTTCTTGTTGTAATCTGGCATCCGTTTCCTTAAAACGAATGTGGAGAATTATTTCGTTGTAAGCTTCATCAGGTTCTATTTGGTATCTTATTCCAACCCAGCCATGCCCTTTAAACTGTTTGGCAAAATCTATAGTGGCAACGGTATTGGCATAACTAAAAAAAAGTTTATTTGGGTGTTTTTCTCTGCTCAAACGTTCCTCAATAAGTTCTCCTTCAAAGGTTAACATTTTCTTGAGTCGGTTCTCGGTAACATATCTTCCATCGCCTTCAACTCCGTAAACAGCATCACTAAAATCTTTATCGTAGGCAGACATTGCTTTTGCAATTGTTCCTGATGAACCTCCGGATCTGAAAAAGTGTCTCACTGTTTCTTGTCCGGCGCCAATTTCAGCAAAAGTTCCGTAAATATTTTCGTTTAAATTAATGCGTAATGCTTTGTCTTTTATAGAAGGAATCTGAGCGATGACCTTGTCACCTTTGAGTTTTATTTCTGTACCCATTTTATTTTAAATAGATTTGTTACAAAGTTAGCAAATTAGGTTTCTAATGAAAGAGAAATAATCCCTATTTTTGTAAAAAAAACAAGTTCAATTGAAGATCTATTTTTTAGGTACCGGTACTTCTCAAGGTATTCCCATTATTGGGATTGATCACCCTGTTTGTAAAAGCTTAGACACTAAGGATAAAAGGCTTCGTGTGTCCATTTGGATCACATGGGATGAGCATTCGTATGTGGTAGATTGCGGACCGGATTTCAGGCAGCAAATGCTTTCCTGCGGCTGTAGAAAACTTGATGCCATTTTATTCACACACGAACATGCGGATCATACAGCAGGTTTAGATGACATTCGCCCTTATAATTTCAGACAAGGTGAAATTCCGGTTTATGCACATCAGCGTGTGATTGATAATTTAAAAAAACGTTTTGATTATGTTTTTGAAACGGTAAATAAATATCCCGGGGCACCAAGCGTGAAAACTATTGAAGTAATCAACAACGAGCCTTTTGCAATTGGTGATAAAATGGCCGTTCCAATAAATGTCATGCACGGTGATTTGCAGGTTTTTGGTTATAGAATTGATGATTTTGCTTATCTGACAGATGTGAAAACCATCGAAAAAGCTGAAATCGAGAAATTAAAAAACCTTAAAGTTTTGGTTGTAAATGCCTTGCGTGTAGAACCTCATGATACGCATTTTAATTTGCAGGAAGCGCTTGATTTTATAGATCTGGTCAAGCCCCAAAAAGCTTATTTAACACACATTAGCCATGTTTTAGGGTTTCATGAAGAGGTACAAAGAGAACTTCCTGAAAATGTTTTCCTGGCTTATGACAACTTAGAAATTACAATTTAATTATACTACAAAAATGAAGAAATCCTTAATGCTTTACCTTTTTATCTTAGCAATATTAATGAATGTTTTTACTTATATGTTTTATAGCAGAGAAGTGAAATTTGGGCAGGAAAGATATGATAAAACCACTAAGAAGTTAAGAGATAGTATAAATACAGTTTCAACAAAATTAGCAGAATCCAATTATTTCTCCTTGGAAAATAATGAGAATGCCCAAAATTATTTTGATAACAGTGCTTCAGGAGGGAAATTTATTCAATACGAAAAATTGATTCCAGTAGTAACCGAAAAATTATTAGACTTAAATGCAAATCCAAACGGAAACCCTTACACAGGACAGGATAAAATTGGACCCAACAAATTTATCATTAATAAAGTAAAAATTTTAAACCACAGATGGATTATTGCAGATTTTAGCAATGGAGAAATTTGGGGAGAAGTTTTATTGAAATATTTTGTAAATGATGATGAATCGATTGATTTTGAGGTGAATCAGTCGTTGTTGTATCAGAAGTAGTAAATTTAAAATTAGATTGATTTTTTTAGAATCTAAAGTTATTTATTTTCGAAAAATGGTAATCCATCTTTTATGATTGTTTTGATCTCACTCTCATTTTCTATTTTTGAAATCAAATGAATATGATGATCGCCATTATTTAAATCTTTTATAATAATATTTTCACAAACAAAATTATTATCTAAATTTTGTTTTTCAAACATTTTGCAAAATAAATCACTCCTGAATTGGGCGTCAGATATATGTTGTCTATTTTTATTTTTTACAATTGGATCATGACTGCAGTAAAAGTAAAGTATGATATTGTTTTGATCAAGAAAATCCTGTATGGCTGATGAAAAATTAAATAAAGTTTTCCCGTTATTTATTTGATTTAAATTAGCCATTGTTTCAATTGTAATATCTACAATTGGTAAAGTAAAAGAATCAGGAAGATGTGCTTTGTTGAATTCTGTAAATTTAATTAGATACTCAAATCCTTCAACCGTTGTGTACGGTATGATTTTATCAAACATTTACAGTTGAAATTATTTTTTAGGGAAATATTTTGTCCAATCTGAGCGCATTTCTTCCTTACGTAATTCTTTAGCTTTACGTAAATTTCTTAAATTGTCTAACAGACGATCAGATGGTTTTTCGATATGCAAAGTTGCAGTTTTCATAATACAAAGATAACTAACAACTATATAAGAATAATTCTAAACTAGTGGTCGCTAAACCCAATAAATAGGCTTATTTATTTAGAATCATTGTAAAGCTAGCTGAAAAAAAGTTTTTAAAAAATATTTATCCCATTTTCTGAAAATTATTATCCAAGAAGCCAATTCTTGAAATCAAAGAAATTCTGAGGTGCAACGCCATGCCCAACAGGATACTCTTTATAAGTAACCGGAATGTTTAATTTTTCTAAAACGGCTGGGGTTTTTCTCGCCCATTCAATAGGAATAACCTGATCTACAGTTCCGTGTGAAGCGAAAATTTTGAGGTTTTTGAAATCGTTTTTATCGAAGCCTTCTTTGATGATTTCTTCATTAAAATAGCCGCTCATTGCCACTACTCGCTGAATTTTTTCAGGATAAGAAAGTGCAACCGAATAACTCAAAATAGAACCCTGACTAAAACCAATTAAAGTTACATTGTTTGCATCAATTGGATAATTAGCAACCAATTCATCAATAAATGTAGCGATTAAATCACGTGAAATTTTAGCTTGTTCATTATCTGAAAATTTATTCTGGTCAGCATCAAAATTAATGGCATACCAGGCATAAGCTCCATATTGCAAATCATAAGGTGCTCTTGCTGCAATAATGTAATAATTATCAGGAAGTTCTGTAGCAAACGAAAATAAATCGGAGTCGTTGCTTCCGTATCCGTGTAATAAAATTAAAACAGGATTTTTATCTAAGATAACTTTTGGTTCTTGTATTTTATATTCTAAAGATAGATTCATTTTTTAATTGTGAATTGTAAGTTGTGAATTGTTTGAGTTTGGAATTTATCCAATCGATTTAAACCATTTTTGAAACAAATTCCCAACTAACGGAATTGGTCTTATCTGTCCCTGAATAGCACTAAAAATTCCATAAGTCCATAAAATAGAAATACAGATCCACATTGGGAAAGTGATAAAAAAGCTGTCGAAATTACTGATTATAGCGCCAAAAGAAATAAAAGCCAAAGACAATCCTAACGCTTGGCGAATATGAAAAGAAGCAAAACTATTTTTATTTTCTGCGTTCATCGACATCGCAATTAAAACGCCAATGATTAAAATATAACTGGTAATGGCTATTGATTTTCCTTCTTCGATTGAATTGTTCATTTTTAATTATTTTGTAATAACAAGTTGATTTTGATTTAAGATTCCGTAAACGGAACCTTTGATTTCAGTTTCTAAAAAAGCAGAATTTTTAGATTTTGAAAGGATGTTCTCTTTTGTAAAAGTTGATTCTCCTTCAGGAGTAAAAAAAGTGAAATTAGCTTTTGAACCCTCAGCAATTGAATTATTTTCGATTCCGAAAATGGCTTTTCCTAAAGTCAGTTTTTCGATTACAGTTTCTAAAGGTAAAACAGTTAATAAAGCTCCAAAAGCACTTTCTAGTCCAATTGTTCCATTTTTGGCGGTATCAAATTCCATTTTTTTGAATTCAATATCAATTGGATTATGGTCTGAAGTTATTATGTCGATTGTTCCGTCCAACACGGCATTGATAAGCGCTTTTCTGTCAGCTTCAGTTCGCAATGGTGGCGTAACTTTAAAACGTGTATCGAAATCTTCCAGTTTTTGATCCGTCAAAACCAAATGATGTACAGAAACACTGCAAGTTACTTGTAAACCTTTTGCTTTCGCGTCTTTAATTAATTCGACTGATTTTGCTGTAGAAATCGTAGGAATATGAAGTTTTCCTCCTGTATATTCCAGTAAAAATAAATTTCGGGCAATTTGTAATTCTTCGGCTAAATTTGGAATCCCTTTTAAACCTAATCTTGTCGAAACAATTCCTTCATTGGCAACCCCGTTTCCTTTGATGTTAGCATCCTGCGAATAGCCAATTACCAAACCATCAAAATCCTGAACATATTGCAAAGCGATTTTTAACAGATTGGCGTTGTCAAGACTTTTATTGTAATCTCCAAAAGCAATGGCTCCGGATTTTTTCATGTCAAACAATTCGGCCATATCTTTTCCTTCGCTGCTTTTCGTTAAAGCGCCGATAGGAAAGAGTTCTGTGGCAAAACCATTTGCTTTGTTTTTAACGAAATTTACCTGCGATTGATTGTCGATTACAGGGTAGGAGTTGGGTTGTAAGGCAATGGCTGTGAATCCGCTTTTTGCAGCAACATTCAATCCGTTAGCAATGGTTTCTCTGTCTTCGTAACCTGGTTCTCCAAACGAAACGCTGCTGTCAAACCAGCCTTGAGAAACGTGTAAATTATCGAATTTTACTTCGATCGTATCATCAATGTCAAGAATGGAAGGCCCTATCTTTTCTATTAAACCATCTGCAATTAAAAGATCAACAGTCTGATTATGAAACGGACTTTTTGAATCGATAATTTTGGCGCTTCTGATGATTATTTTCATATGTAGATAAATTTTATTTTAAATTGGAATCGTAATTTTAAACATTTTAAGTCATGCAGTTTGTCATTTCGACGGAGGAGAAATCCCCGCAAGTAACTCCGTATCTGAAAATCAATCTTTGTCGAGCTTCTCGCGGAGATTCCTCGTTTCTCGGAATGACAAACTAAAAACAAAAAAGAAAAACGATAAGCTTTACTTTATAAACTTAATAATTGCCATTTCTAATGCTAAAAATAACAGTGCAAAGATAACAAACCATTTCCAAATTTGACTGTCTGTTCGTTCTGTTTGTAAGGTGTTAAATATGGTCGAAATTGTATCAGCAGTTTTAAAATCTGAAACTACGTTTGTATTTACCTGACTTAAATCACTTTCGCTTCTTTTGTAATTGAAACTCAGGTTTTCTACTGATTCTTTTTTATCAAAAAAACTATAATTTCCAGCTGTTTCAGGGAAATCATTGAAAGTTAGTTTTACTTTGTTATTCAATATTTGCTGAATCGGAATAAAAGAATCTTCTGTTCCCTTAACTTCTAAAATGGCATCTTTGCTCAGTAGGACATCCACAAAATAAGGCTTATTATCGCCAATTGTTAAGGCATTTACACCTGTTTTTTGATTGTTTTGTCCAATCTTATAAAAAAGAGGAACGATTAAAGGTGATTGTTGAAAGTTTGAATTTGTTGTATTTATTGGTGCCGAAAAAACAGTAATTCCCGCAACCGGATTTTGAATCATGGTTACAAAAACACTTTGGTCTTCATAGGATAAAACCGCGGGATATGGACTTGAGATTTCAAAAGAATTGGTTGTTTTTGGATACTGAAAATTGGTAATTCTATTCTCAAAAACCCCTGAAAATAAAGGATGATCAAAGTTGATTTTGGTAATTAGCTTACTTTTATTTTCAAGATTTTTAAACTGAACTTTTCCAAAATTTCCTAAAAAAGTATTCAGATTTGAAATAGAAGTTTTCTCAGAAGGAATTACAACCAAATTTCCACCTTTAGAAACAAAGGCTTTTAAAGTGGTTTGCAAAGCGTGTGGAACTTCAACTAATTCATTTAGAATTATTGTGTTTTGTTTTTCTAAACTATTATAGTCTAAACTGCTGAGCGAATAATTGTTGTAATTGAATTCGGATGAAGTGTAGATTCTGGATAAGAAATTGCTTTTTTCAGGCTCACCGATACTGATAACATTTGTTTTTTTAGATTTCGAAATACTGAAAAAAAGTTTGTTGTCATAAGTGAGACCATTATCTTCAATTGTCACATATCCGTGAAAGGCTTCTTTTGGAATCGTAAAATTGATTTTCTTTTTCTTCGAATCAAAATTGACAATCGTTTTGGCTATTAGTTTTTTCTGATTGTATAATGCCATCGAAATGGGTTTGAAATCTTCGCCATAAGCTGATAAATTAATGCCGATTTCGTAGAAATTTTCCAGAGTCTGATTGATGAAAACACTGTCAATAGAAATATTATTTTTTTGTTCAGCCTCGGGAATTATAAAATATGGTTTTTCTTCAGAATCGATGTTTTTTAGGTCATTTTCGGCTAAGCCAACAGCATCAGTAATAATAACAATATCTTTTTTATGTGCCGATTTATGTGCTTTTATCTTCGCCATTATGGACGAAAGCTCAAATGGAGTTGCGCTGTATTTTAGATTTTGTAAAGCACTTTTAGAAGATTTGATATCTGTATTCCAAAGATTTTCGGTATTAGTTAGCAATGAAAATTGTGCAGCTTCCGGTGTGTTTTCGAGTAATTCCTGAACGGCACGTTTTAGTAATTCGCCTTTTTTACCTTTTGCCTGCATGCTAAACGAATTATCAAGAACAAGATACATTTCGTTTGAGGCATTTTTACTGTCTTTGGCTTCAAAAAATGGCTGTGCAAAAGCTAAAATTGCACAAGTCAATAATAATAAACGTGTTGCTAATAATAATCTTTTCTTGATTTTAGAACTTTTACGCGTCTGGACAACAAGTTCTTTTAAAAAACGAACGTTTGTAAAATAAGAAGTTTTAAAACGTCGTAATTGAAATAAATGAACCAAAACAGGAACAATCAATAAGAACAGAAAGTATAGAATTTCGGGGTTTTTAAAATGCATTCAGGCTTTGATTTATTTCACTACGTTTTTTCGCAAAGATGCTCGTCAAAAATACAAATTTTTACTGAAATCATTATAGCTATTTTATGAAACCTAAGTATTATAAGAGAATATTGGCAGATTTTTATTTTAAGTAAATTAAAAAGAATTTATGCGATTTATATGTTTTAAAAGTCTGAGATATAGTTTGAATAATGTAACTTTTCGAAATTCATTTGTAAGCCAAAAATCTGTACTAAAAGATTTTATTGCCTATTTTAGCTAATTCAAAAAACCACTTTAAAATATGAAGAAAATGTATTTAGTATTATTTTCAGCTTTGGTTGTTACAACTTCAAAAGCTCAGAATAAATTTAATTTATTGGTAGGAACCTACACCAACACCTGTGAGAGCAAGGGAATTTACGTTTATGAATTCGATGCTGAATCAGGGGATTTTAAATTAAAAAATTCTACAGAAAATGTTATCAGCCCGAGTTATTTATCGGTTTCGGCAGATAATAAATTTATTTATGCGGTAAATGAAAACGGACCAGAAAGTACCATAAGTGCCTTTGGATATAATGCAAAATCCGGGAAAGTTAATTTTCTGAATAAAAATGATGCTTTGGGAGCAGATCCTTGTCATTTAATTAATGATGATAAAAATGTAATTGTTGCCAACTATTCGGGAGGTAACATTGTAGTTTGTAAAAAGAATGCTGACGGAAGTATTTCTACAGTACAACAGGTAATTCAGCATGAAGGGAAGGGACCAAATGAAGCGCGTCAGGAAAAAGCACATGTACATATGGTTGTTTTTTCGCCGGATAAAAAATTTGTTTTATCAAATGATTTAGGTTTAGACAAAGTTTTTATCTACAAATACAATCCAAATTCTAAAAACGAAATACTGACATTGAAAGAAAGCGTTGATGTAAAAGCAGGAAGCGGACCAAGACACTTAACGTTTAGCAAAGATGGTAAATTTGTATATTTAATTCAGGAATTAGATGCAACGATGACAACTTTTAGCTATGATAAAAGTGGTAGCTTAAAAAAGATTGCCGAAACAAGTATTCTTGCAAAAGATTTTAAAGGAGGCACAGGTGCAGCTGCAATCAAAATTTCGCCTGACGGAAAGTTTTTATATGTAACAGATCGTGTTGACGCCAACAATATTTCAGTTTACAAGATTCTTAAAAATGGGAATATTGAATTAGTTGAACAGGTAAGTACGTTGGGTAAAGGCCCAAGAGATTTTGCAATTGATCCAACCGGAAATTATTTATTAGTTGGGCATCAGCATACAAATAATATTATTGTTTTTAAAAGAGATAAAACTACAGGAAAACTCACTGATTCAGGTAAAAAAATAGAATTATGTTCGCCAGTTGGACTGGTTTTTACGAAAATTTAGTTGAAGGTGCAAAGCTACAAAGGCTCAAGTTACAGAGGTTTTAAATTCTGTACTTTGAGCCTTTTTTCTTTGTCGCTTTGTTTCCTTTGAGCCTTTGCCCCAAAGAAAACTACTTATCCTTATCTTTTCTCTTCTTATCCCTTGTTTTCAACATATTTCGGTTAACAGAGCCATGTGTTTTCTTTTTGGTTTTTGAAGGCCCTCCCAAATTGACCTTTTTGTTCTTTTTTGCTTTTTCATGAAAAGCGCCGTCACCATCAAGTTTTACTTTTTTCATTAAAAACTTAATTGGCTGTTTGTCTTTTTCAGGTTCGATCAATTTCGTTGAGATTTCTACTTCTTCTGGGAATTCAGCAATTTCAAGTTCCTGATTCATTAAAACTTCAACTTCAACTTTAAACTCTTCTTCACGAGGCGTTATAAAACTTATGGCTGTACCTGTTGCATCTGCACGACCGGTACGGCCAATTCTGTGCATGTATAACTCAGGAAATTCAGGAAGTTCAAAGTTAATGACATGAGAGATATTCGAAATGTCCAGACCCCTCGCCATAATATCGGTAGTAATCAATCCGCGAAGATTTCCTTCCTGGAATTCAGCCATAGTACTCAAACGATAATTTTGAGATTTATTGGAGTGGATAACACCAAACTGACCTTCAAAATCTTCTTCGATTCGGGTATGAAGCATGTCTGAAATCTTTTTATTATTGACAAAAACCAAAACACGTTCCATGCTTTCGTTTGTTTCTAATAGATGTTTTAACAGGTTTACTTTTGTGTTGAAGTTTGGGACATTATAAGTTATTTGAGTGATATTTTCTAATGGAGTTCCAGAAGCTGCAAGTGTAACTTCTTCAGGAAAATCAAAAAAGTCATTTAAAACTGCATCCACTTCGTCAGTCATCGTTGCAGAGAATAAAATATTCTGACGTTTGGTTTTCATCATCGCCAAAAGTGCTGTCAATTGTGTGCGAAAACCAAGATTCAGCATTTCATCAAATTCATCAATTACCAGTTTTTGAGTTTCGTCAAAACGAATCACGGCATCTAGAGCCAAATCCATTGTCCTGCCCGGAGTTCCAACTAAAATGTCAACACCTTCATAAACTGCTTTTTTCTGCGTATTGATATTTACCCCACCAAAAATTCCCAATGTCTTAACCGACATGTATTTGGTTAGTTTTTCAATTTCTTCTACAACCTGAACGACTAATTCACGTGTTGGAACCAGAATTACAATTTTCGGCGTATTGGTTGGTGTAAATTTATATAATTTTAAAAGTGGTAATAAATAAGCAAATGTTTTACCGGTTCCGGTTTGCGCAATTCCCATCATATCGCGACCTGACATAATCACAGAAAAGGATTTTTCCTGAATAGGAGTAGGAGTAACAAATCCTAATTCGTCGATTGCTTTTTGTACTGATTTTGGAAGATTGAATTTTTCGAACGTGCTCATTTGCCTTGTTTTTTTTGCAAAGATAGCATTAAATCCCCTTATAACAGATAAATACCGGAGACATCGTTAATCGATTGTAAGTTTGAATATCAAAATCTTATTTTAAGCATCTTTTCACACGTAATAATAATTCGTTAGGGCTAAAGGGTTTTGCTATAAAATCATCGACTCCTAGATTAAAAGCATCAAGCACAGTAGTTTCTTCCTCACCTAATGAAGACAATGCAATTACAGGGGTTTTTGGATAATTATCTTTAATGAATTGTATGATTTCCAGACCAGATTTCATTGGCAGCATTATGTCTGTTAAAACTAAATCCGGCATTTCCTGAGGAATTCTTTCAATGGCATCCAGACCATCTTTTGAAATTGAAAGCTGGTATCCCTCCTTTGAAAAGATGAATTTCAATATTTCAATAGTCATGTTATCATCTTCAATAATAAATATCCTTTTTTGGTCCATAGGGATGTATTTTAGGTATTTTTTTATTTTTGCTTTAATACTATTTCGTCAAGCATAAGCATTGGTTTTTTATTTTTTCTTTCTCGCCAGACAGGTAGTTTCTGCTCTGGTACCAAAATGATTTTTATTCTATCAAAAATACGAAAACTAATGTTGTTAAAATTATAATTTGCTATGCTAAAGTTGTAATTCTCTGTTAATTGTGCGCTTTTTTGTTCTTTTATAACTTCCCATTTTTGATTTCGGAATCCTTTTAAAATAATTTTTGTTGGAAGAAATATCCAGTGCCTTTGATCTTCCAGACATTGAAACTCTAATGAGTTAAAATCGGCATTATTACAATCAATTATAATTTCGGCATTTTGTCCGTACCAGCCGGTCCAGTTTAGATTAAAATCTTTGTATCCTTTTATACCATCATTAAGGCCTCTTTCTTTTTTGACATTGAAATCTGATGAAGGCGTGGTTTCAAATTCGTATTTCATGTTTTCCCCTAAATGATCTGTCACATTATTTTGGGCAATATATTTCCATTGAGTATAATATTCTTCAGGACTTAAGCCATCTTCGCTGAGTTCATAAATTCCAAAATCGGAACAGTTTTTTACAAAATCCTGAACTCTGTTTTCCAGATTGTCTTTAACCACAAATGAATTGCCTTTTTTTTGATACATTCCGTGAGGTTCTTTTCCATAAAATTTCGCCTGTTCAAAAAATACATATTCGAGATCTAAACGTAGTTTTAAAATTCGTTTTTTAATTATAAAATCATCATTTTGGGCATCAGCTTTAGAAAGTAAATCATCATAAAGAGCTATGCTTTCAGGCGATAAAAAAGTATTGCGTTCTAAAACAGGGCTTGAATATATATCCAGATACTTGTTTTCTTCTTTTTGATTCCTGGTTAAAACGTCTAAATATTCCTGAATAAATGGAGCCGATTTTCCATAATAGCCTCTTAAAAAATCAGAAGTCACTTTTTTAACATCAAGAGTAGAATTCCATAATAATTTTGCCAGAAGATATTGCCTTAATTCGCTGAAACTTCCAGGAACATCAGCATATCCCTGACTAAAAACACCTTTGATTCCGATTGTGTTTAAAAAAGAATAATTTGGGGAAAATGTATGAAGGTTGGGAAAAGGGGACAAATAATTTGAAAATTCAACCGTATAATCCCAAAACATCACATTTTTAGAAAGCTGTGCCCATTTTTGAAAGGTGTTTTTTATGGACAGGTTTTTGCCTTCGTTTAAAGCTTCGCCCCGATTTGCTTCAATTGGACAGACTATCGGATATAAATTAGGGGCTAATGTCAGGTTTTGAGGTGGCTGATAGCTAAATAAATAGGCTAGTGTTGCTATTTTAGTTTTAGGAAATTGTTTGGCTAACTGATTCAAAAAGTAATAGTGAGCACCCTGAGGCGAACCATATTTTTGATTTAATTTTTGACAGTCACTGCATTCACAATAAACGACATCATCATTTTGGCTAACTGAAAAATAAGCAGCATTTGGTTTTTGTTTAATAGCTTTGGCAATATTATTCTGCATTATTTTGAAAACCGTATCATTTGAATAACAAATGGATTCACCGTGGCGTTTATGGTCGTAAAGCGCAAACATTTTCGGGTTTTCTTTAAAATATTCCTTAGCAGGTAAAAGCTGATCAAAAGTATGTCCCCAAAGTCCAAAATCGTCCAGATACCAATCTATTTTGTGCCATTTTCTAAAGGCCTCATCATAAACTCCCGGATATAGTAATCCTCTAAAAGCAAATGAAGGCTTTTCTTTTATTTTTTTATTGGAAGGAAATTTTAAAGCATCAAATTTTGGATAATAGGTGTATTCAGGTGTGAATTTTCGAACTTCCCAATATTCCAATAAACTGTACAAAGCATATTCTAAAAATAAGGCAGAAGTCGCTCTTAAAGTTATTTTTTTGCTGTCTGAATTGATTTCAAAATAATCACTTTGTTTAGACTGAAAAATTTCCAAAATTATTCCATTTTCAGTTTTAACCGAAGAGATTTCAAAATTTGCCGGACTGATTTTGTCTAAATTTTCTTTGAGAATTTTGGCTGCTGTTGCACATTGAACATCACTAAAACTAATAATGTTAGCTGTAGATCCAGAAAATATAATTTCGTTTTGTGCCATCATTTTAGTGTTTAAAATGAAGAGAAATCCAAATATGAAAATCCATTTTTGCATGTTTAAAATTTATATTGGAGTGAAAGCGTTATTTCATATTCATTTTGTCTTTTCTCCGGAGCATATTCTTGATTATTGTACAGGAACTGAAGACCTGCAATATAATTATTGAAAATGGTTTTACTTATTCCTGCCCCAATTCTATAAGAAGTCAAGTTTATCCGTTCACTGTATAATCCCGAAGTATTATCATCATCAGGAGAAGTTCCGGAGCCTAAAATACCAAATAAATAGTCGTATCTGGAGTCTAAATAATAGCGGGATGTAAAGGTAAAAGCCGGATTTATTTTATCATCATCACTTTGAATAAAAGAACTCAGATTAAACCAAAATGATTTGTAATAGGTGCCAAGTCCTAAAACCAATGCGGGAATATCATCAGCAGCTGTTTTGGTATATCGCATTCCAAAATTGGCCTCCCATTTTTTAAGGAAACTGATGTAATAACTTGCCCCTAAACGGTATTTTGGATAAACTTGATCATTGCTGAAAGCAGCATTTAAAAACAAATAATCTTTTTTTGTGGTAAAAATATAGGATGAAAGTTCAAATTGTGCTCCATTTACATCATCTGCCGAATCAGATTTACGGTTCATAGCATTAATATTTCCAATTATCGTTCCCCAGTTTCGGGTTCGAATGTATTGTGCCATAAATTGATTCCACGGACCATAACCATCTCTGTTAAATGTCGTATTTGCATATTGAACGCCAATCCTGTCTTCTTCAATTTTACGGGAAAGCAAAATATAACGATCCTTAAATAGAAAATTTTTAGGATTTTGCTTTATTAATTCTGTCATTAATTCCAGTTCAGCATCTTTATTGCCTTGCAATTCGTAGATGTTTACTTTTTTTGTATCGTAATAAAACTGGTTTTCAGCATAAAGCAGTTTTGCTTTTTCTATATGTTGCATTGCTGTATCATAATCTTTATTATTAATCTCTATGTTGATTAAATAATTGTAAGCCTCGGGATATTTATCACTTTTCGAGATTACTTTTTGATAATAATACTGCGCACTGTCTGACTTTTGCATTCTTTCAAAATTTTGCCCGATAAGCAGATAATAATCCAGATAATCAGGGGCTATTTTCAAACCAGTTTTTGCTTTTTGAATAATTTCCTTTGGATCTTTATGTTCTTTATAATCAGTAATTAACTGGATGAGCAAACTATCAACGTCTATTTTTTGCGCCATAGCAGCATTATTGCCTACCAGCAAAAACAAAATAAGAAACAGAATATTGTAAGAATTCTTCATTTGGTTATATTTTTTTCGATGTAGTAAATCCTTTTCTGGTCATAACGCCCCAACTTTGTTCTTTTTGATTAAAAAAATGCCAATACCCTTTTATTGAGGCATAAACACAAATAGGATGATAAACTATAGGTTCGATAATTGCCATGAGTACCAAAACCATTAATTCTTTGGGATTATCATAATTTTTATATAATACTTCATCTATAAAGATAGAAACCAGGGTAATAAGTAAATAAAACAGATATATGGTCAGGGTAAACCAAAGCAAATATTCTTCATTTATAAATTGAAAGGCAAAAGCAATTATAATGGTTATTAAACCTATTACTTCAATAATTGGAACCATAAATTCGAACCAAAAAAAATAGGGGAGAATTAAAAAAGCTGTTTTGCCATATTTTAGATTAAAAAACATGTTGCGGTGCAAATATAAAGTTTGAATTAATCCTCTTGCCCAACGGACACGCTGCCTTAATAATATTTCTTTTGTTGAAGGAACTTCTGTCCAGCATAAAGACTCCGGAATGTATTTAATTAGGAATTTTTGATGATTATCATACATGTATTTTCGCATGCGGGTAATTAATTCCATGTCTTCACCAAGTGATTTATGCCAATAGCCGCCGGCTTTTATGGCAATTTCTTTATCAAACATACCTAATCCGCCAGAAACTAATAACAAGCCATTGATTTTACTCCAAGCCATTCTTCCAAATAAAAAAGCCCTTACATATTCTAATTCCTGAAACCTTGGATACCATTCTTTAGGAAAATGAATTTTAACCAAAAAACCTTCTTTGACTTCACAGGAGTTCGAAATCCTGATTCCGGCCCCGGTTGCAATAACTCTTTTCTCATGTTCCATAAATGGTTTTGCGAGTTTTAAAATGGTTTCCTGTTTTAAAATGCAATCTACATCTGTACACAAAAACAAAGGATATTTTGATGAATTGATTCCTGCATTTGAAGCATCAGCCTTACTCTTGCCGTTTTCCTTATCCACTACCATTAATTTGGAGTAAATAGGATTTTTTGATTTATAATGACCTCGGACTGGTTTGGTCGGAATATGTTCTTCGTAATAAAAATTAACTTTTACCAACTCAAATTCTCTTATTAGCTTTTCTAAGGTGTCATCAGTACTGCCGTCGTTTACGATGATAACTTCATATTTAGGATAGGTTAACGATAGAAGCGACCTGACATTGTATACAATATTCACTCCTTCATTAAAAGCAGGAGCCACAACAGAGACCCCCATTAAATGATTTGATTTTAATAAAGTTTCTTCCTCTAAATATTTTTGAAATCGTAAGTGTTTTAAAATTGCCAAATAGGATAAAACTGCAAGCATGATATAAAACAGAATATAAATTCCGGAAAATGCAGAAACAAAAACTTCGTAAGCGCTGATGAGATATTTTAATATTTCTGTCGTCATAC
>CBFGNY010000089.1:0-17406 GCA_965650235.1 uncultured Flavobacterium sp.
CCGATATTATTTCCGCCACCGGCTGGGTCAGTATCAATTTCTATTTTATGACCAAGGTTTGTGTTCGCAATTCGTTCTACTTTATAACGTACCGAAAGTGGATTTTCAGGCTTGGCTAAATTTGTCCATGCATTAATATTGTCTTCCCACGGAATCATGCGTGAGTTGGTAGTGGAAGTTCCTGCAACAAGATTCGCAGCATTTGTGGCACCGCCATTTTGTGCTCCCTGAACATGTAACCATTCCCAATCCTGACCTAGTTTTAATTCCGGTTTACCGTGGTGAAACCAATAAGCAGCATAGGCAAGTGCATTCCATTTCCCCATTGCTGCAAACTGTCCTTTGCCACGTTTTACAGGATTAACATATCTTTTATAATCTATCCAGGGTGTCGTTTGCACTAAAGGTCCTGCTGTAGGCAGTTTTGCGGTATGGGTATCATTATTAAAATGATTATGATCTGTTACACTGTCTCTTCCAATCTTAAACTTAGACCGATCATTTCTAGGTGTAATATCCCGTTTGTCAAAATGGCGGCCGTAGGCAAAATCGGCTGTAATTTCAGTCCAGAAATTTTTATATTTATCGATCTGTGTTCTCCATTCATCACCCGGTATTTGATAAAACTGGACACTATCTGGTAAGTCACCTAATTTTTCTTCAGTACTTTTTTTGCTCAGTTTTGAAAACAATACACCATCAGCATCTGCAAATCGATGCTGTAATCCTCTTGCTCTGTTAGGATCTTTTGTAAGTGGATGATTTAATGCTTTTTTGATAAGAAAATTACGGTTTGGTAAAAGAGTAGTAACATCTTTATCTTCAGTATAAAAACGAATCGTAATTCCTGCTTTAAAGTATGCGAGTTGTTCACCCTGATTTATTGCATGTTGGTTTAAATCAGCGTTTTTATATAAATCTTCAAGTTCTATATCCAATTTATCCAACTCAGATTTTAGTACAAATACAGGTTTGTCATTATATTCAAATTTACAATAATAAACCTCTGTATTTTGGGCAAGAATTTTTCCGGCTTCGGTTTCTTCATATACACCATCATCACTATCAACCAGTTGTATTTGCCTTTGTATAATAGTACCCGATATTTTATTGCCGGAATTTGGAGGAGCAGAAATTGTTTTTCGCTGAATTGCTTTATTTCCTGACAATGCTTTTGCTCCCATAACATCAGCTTCTTTTTCTAAACCTGTGTCAGCATTCAAATTTACCTTGCCTTTCATTTGCAAAGTAGGTTTTACACGTCCTTGTTTTTGCTGAACGACATGCCAGGCTTCGTGTGCCAAATGTTTTTCCTGTCCTGATGCCACATGAATATTGGTTCCCTGCGCATACGCATGAGCATTTAATTGCGCAGGTTTATGAGAGTTGTAATGTACTTTTACATCATCCATAGTATGACCGGAAAGGTTTTCTATTCCATATTTTAAATTATCGGGTAAACCGGTATTATTATTTTTTCTTTGAATAGGAAAAAAAGAAGTTTCCTGTGTTGTGTTTTTTTGGGAAAGTTTTTGTTGTAAAACAGATATTGCCCGATTATCTTTTAGTTGAGCGGTAGTATTGTTTCTACTTGCATTTGTAGCAGCCGCTTCTTGTGTTTTATTTTCAGATATTTTTTCTCGATGTTGTATCATTTTTATTCTTTAAAAAAATAATTACGTTGTTTATTTCAAGCTACTGTATTTAATAATTTTTTAAAAGTATTATTATCGGAATTCTATTGATCAGGCCATTTTGAATGCTCGCTTGCCAATATTTGGGCTCCGGTAAAAGTTTTATCGGACAAATGAGGTACATGTGTTCGATTCACCTGTATGGCATTAACATTGACTCCGTAACGTTGTAATTGACGAAGTACACGTACCATAGCTTCTATATTAGGAATATAATGACCACTATCATTTGAAATTGAAACTACCTGACCATTGTTAACCCTCATCATACCAGCCGATATAGCATCTGCAAAACCAACTAATGATGAGTGAAAGAAAAGGGCACCAAGTGTTCCTGAATAGATACGTCCCCTTTTATCCATTGCAAAATGTTTTTCGCCCCCTGAAGTGTAGACTCCAAATGACGAATCTGATTTTAGAATTTCCTGCCAACGATAAGCCACACCGCCTCTAAAAACAAGTTTTGCTGTACGCTTTTGATCATCATTCTGTAGGACAACATAATCTTGATCTTCATTCATGTGCCTGCTATTTTTCCAGTCAGCCCGATGGGCAACTTCAGGAAATATACGACCTGAACGTCCATCCCACGTTATAACATCTTTATTCCCATGAGCACCTGTCACACCACCATTTTCCAGTTTACGGTCGTTCACAATTTGGTCAAGTCCATCCTGATGATGATTTTTGAATAACCATGCAGCACATACAAGGGCTAAACTAAAAATTCCTGATCTTCTTTCTTCTTCTCCTTTTAACTTCAGTGTATTACCGCCCAAGTTTATTGTGTCATTTTGTGCACCAGTCGGCTTTTTACCTGTATAGGCCTTATTCACCTTCTTTAACCAAAACTCACAGGCAATGCTCATTTCCTGAGCCAGCTCTTTTTTCGTAGCCGGAGTGATTCCTGTTTGGTTGAACTTTTCCAATAAATCATCAATTTGTACAAGCACATTATCTGTGCTGCGACGTGCAAAGAATTTGGAAGTTGCATCCTGAAATTGTTTTAAAGTAGGTATTCCGGAGGCCCACATTTTGATGTGAACTTTTGCTGCAGTTATAGTATCCTCATTTGTCTCTTGATAAGCAACTGAAGTCCTGTTTCCATCATCTCTTACACTTTGCTGATCCCCTCCAATCAACTGATAAGTATTAGAATTATTAGAATGAACAGATTTGATATATGAATTAAGTTTAGCAGATTTCATTTGCAATGCCTTCGCCCCCATAACATCCGCCTCCTTCTCCAAACCTTTATCATCATTTACATTCACTTTCCCTTTCATTTGCAAAGTAGGTTTTACCCGTCCTTGTTTTTGCTGAATGACATGCCAGGCTTCGTGCGCCAAATGTTTTTCCTGTCCTGATGCCACATGAATATCAGTTCCCTGAGCATAAGCATGTGCATTTAATTGTGCAGGTTTGTCTGAGTTGTAATGTACTTTTACATCATCCATAGAATGGCCTGAAAGATTTTCTATGCCTGATTTTAGATTATCTGGCAAACCTGTATTATTTTTTCTTTGAATAACAGTTGATTCCTGAGCGGTAGCTTTTTCAGACAGTTTTTGTTGAATAACAGATGTTTTCCGATTATCTTTTAATTGAACAGCATTTTTACAACCAGTTGTATTTGCAGCAGTAATTTCGGTCTTATTTTCGGATATTTTTTTCTGATGTTGCATCTTTTCAGAATTTATAGTTTAATCAGCAATCAATGTCACATCCACAGGTCCAATAGCTCCCGAATAATCAATTGCCGAACAAAAAGGATGATTTCGAATCAACAATTTTAAATCTTCAAGTTCACGATTATAATAGGGCAGTAGTACTTTTTTTCCGGTAATGAGTTGTATTAAATGTTCATTTTTTAATGGATATAATTTAAATAATGGCTTTCTGATAATATAAAAAGCACTATCGTCATCATCAGCCATAAAATCATTTTCATGGCTTTTTTGTATTTCTTTCTTGTGTATTTTGAGCAAAAGATGAACATGAATTTCTATTTTGTTCAACAGGTTGTCAAATATTTTTTCATTTTTTTTTACAATCAGATAAACCGTTTTTGATGTCATCAGATACCCGTTAATTATGAAATCCTTGTCTTTAGTGCAATGATTTAAGGTCATTGCAATTAGGGTGTTTACATAATTTAAATCGAATTTTTTGCTCCAGTTTCCTATCCTAAGTTCTATTTTATGTTCGTGTAAACGCTTTTCGATAGTTATGGATATAGATTTGTCGTCTACTTTTTTCATATCAATTTGTTTGCGTTACACTGATTGTACGGTTCTCTTTTTTAAATTCACGTCTTATCCCTTCCAACAAATCCCGTTTATTAACAGCAGTTTCGTTTTTTTGTATCGCTTTTAAGGCGCAGTATCGTAACACATTGATAATTGCTCCTCCTGCGAGTTCATACTGCTCTGCAATATTTTCTAAATCAATTTCCGGATCTAACTGACATTTTCCTGAAAAGGCATTTTTCCATAATAACATACGTTCTTCAGGACCTGGCATCGTAAAATGAATCATGGATTGAAATCTTCTTGAAAAGGCTTCGTCCATATTTTCTTTTAGATTGGATGCTAATATGACGACCCCCGGAAAATCTTCAATTCTTTGCAACAAATATCCCGTTTGCTGGTTGGCATGCCTGTCATTTGATGATGAGGCATTGGTTCTTTTGCCAAAAAGTGCATCGGCTTCATCAAAAAACAAAATCCAGTCTTTATGTTGTGCCACATCAAATATTTTAGAGAGGTTTTTTTCTGTTTCTCCAATATATTTTGATACAATCATTGAAAGATCAACCCTGTAAACTTCCCTATCTGTGCTTTTTCCCAACAAGGAAGCAGTCAGGGTTTTTCCGGTTCCAGGAGGCCCATAAAAAAGGGTTCGGTAACCGGGCTTAATTTTATTTTCAAGTCCCCATTCTGTCATTAGGGTTTCGCCATGATGTAGCCACGCATTGATTTCCATGACCTGTTCCATAACATGATTTTCTAAAACCAAGTCAGCCCAATTGAGCTTTGTAGAAATTTGCTGAGCCGGAAACGAAACACTATGTTCTAATTTTGGAAATATTCCGGTCATGAAATAATGAAGCCAACGCTCGTTAATCGAAATGATCTGATTTAAAAGGGGCGTATTAGATTCTGTAGCCTCTAAAATTAAAACCTGTTCTCTGGAGAGAACATTTGTTGGGCTAAGAACATCGAGCATTTCCACCCTTAATTCCGGATTAACAGCAGTGATTAAAAAGGAGAAAGTCTGGCCAGTGGGCAAAAAACCACTGTGATTTTTGTTTACAACTCCACCAAATTCAGTAAACCCACGGTCGTACATAGCATTTTTGCTAAAAAAAATATCCAGTGCTTCAGGCTTTATCTGAGGTGCAATTATCAAAGCAAGGCAAAGTCTCTCGAATTGGTTAAGATTCCATTCTTTCAGTTTTTGATAATAAGCACAATTTTCTTCACCTTCATCAATTTCCGGAAACGGAATATCCATCCAATGGTTTTCATGCCCTTCCTGAAGCAAATAACTGCAGATAACCTGATCGATTACGCTCTGCAGCCAGTCCATTTCTTTGTACAAAACCAGAATATTTTCTTTAGTTTCCATAGCTTTGAAATAGTTTTTCGATGTCATCTAAACTGCTATCAGCCCATTTAAAATATAATAATGCGGTGTTCGGATTCAATTCATTTGCCTGCAGCATATCCAAAAAAAAGCCCTGTGCATTTTGCATCGTCATTTGTGGACTGTAATCAGTATCATTATGAAAATCCGAATCAAAAAAAGCATCTGTCCACTCACTTGAATTATAGGTTTTGTTTAAAAAATCACTAATAAAATAAGCAAGTTTATCCTCTTGTACGACCAGTTTTTTTGCCTTAAAATAAGCTGGTTTTCTTTTTGTTTCACGATGGTAATAGTCGATATCCTTAGATTGTATGGTTTTGGTTGTTTCATGCCCGAAAATATCAACCAGCCCAAAGTTTTCCTCATCGCTTGCCAGTTCCAGTTCAGCATTTGCTTCGCCTGCCACAGCCAGGGTAGTGCTTGCCGCAGTAGCACTTTCAGTCACGATGTAGAGTTCACGAAAGGAGAATAAGGTTTGCGTAAGTTTTATAATTAATTGCTGTTGGATGTCATTCCAATTTTTAATTTTTACGGATTCGGGTTCTTCGGCCCTAAAAATAAAACTTCCCTTATTCGCAAAAGCAAGTATCTGTTTGCTAAATTCAAATTGCCCTTCGATAGCACTATTTCCCAAACCTCTTCCTGCATAGGGTTTTGCTATGCCGTCACTAAAATTCCAGTTTGATGGATTCAGTTTAATTCCAGGACTTATATCAACATCTTCGGGAGCTACGATACCATTTCGGTATAAATTTCCCAGAAGGGTAATAGTACCGTTTTTAATTTGGAAATAATCACCGGGGAAAAAGCTCTGATTTAATGGTTTAGCAGGCAAAAAACCACCTGTTCTCAAATAAAAATGCCTGTAATAATTTTTATAAATTAAATCCATAAACTAAAAATTAGTTGATTATGTCCACTGAACTTTTATTGAAGAACAGTGGACAATTTTAATGTTAAGAAGCCAGAGCGGCAGCGTTTGCAGCAGCCAGAGCAGCCTGTAACGATTTAAGAGCGACCTGAGCTTTATTTAAATTGATATTCGCTACATTCAGTTGTCTTGTCGTTTCATCATTTGCTTTATTTGCTTCCAAATAATTGGCTTTTGCTTCATCGTCTGCTTTGTATATCAGGGCTTGTACTGAATTATTTCCATTTAAAGTGAAGGGATCTTCCGGTGCTGTTTTTCCGGTAAGCGCCAAATAAAGTGTTAAGGCCTGTTTTTGCTCAAGGGCTGTGGATGCCTCCGATTCAAGGGATAGGGATTGTGCGGCAAATATTGATTTTAAGGCAATTAATGTGAGTGCGATTGCGTTATTGGAATCAGTTCCGGCTGTATTTATTTTGGTTATCAGATCATCTGAAATAAGCGGGTTTAATGATTTTTTGCGAATAACGAGATTAGACAGTTTATTAATAATCTCTACAGAATAGATAAGTTTATTAATCAGTACAGTTACTTCTTTTGCAATTTCTGCTGTTGCATTGTTTGCCACAGTCATTTTTGTAAAAGCAATTTCAGAGTTTTCAAATAAGTCCAATGCGTTCTGAGCTACCTGATCTACAAGTTCTTTGTTGCTTTTTGCCTGAGTTCTTGAATTTTCAGCGTCGAGTAAATAGCCCTGATATTTTATTGATTTCTGATTTAAGGAAGCAACAACTGCTGATTGCTGATCAACAACTGCCTGAGTATCTGTTACCTGAGAAGTCAATAAATCGATATCTGATTTCTTCTTTTCGCTAATTCCATATCTTTTCGGATTTGAATGCAATATAGTTTCCATATTTTAGAATTTAATTGGTTAGTATTTGTTGGTTATTGGTGATGGAAAAAGTGAAATAGTCCTCATTTTCCCAATCTGATAAATTGTTATTGTATTGTTTTTTGCTCGTTTCAGCTCCTTTGTAATAAGACAGGATCACAGGTATGTACAATTTATTATTCATTAGTGCATTACCAAAGTTATCTGTAGTTGAAGGGTCAATTTTAACTTCATAAGTCAGCGAATTTGCTGAAGATTTAACTGCAGTAATATAATTGCCTGAAGGAACGTTTTCGGCCAATTTTAAATTGAAGAAAAAAGCTTTTGTGTTTTTGATTTGAGCTTTTTTTCGGGAATACATTTTTTCAAGCCCAATATACAGATGGTTCAGTTTAGTTTGTGCCATTTCCAGTTTTAAACTAATCTCTGTCCCAAGCAGGCTATAATTGTTTTCATCATTTTTAATTCGAACCGTTTCAGCTTCCAAATTTTCCTTACCAGCTAAATCAAGAGATTTTCTTTCCTGCTTCAGCTCGTCATTTTTATTTGAAATTGAATTTAATTCAGACTCGTATTCCTGAATTTCATTTTCAACAGACGCTATTTCTGTTTTTAAAACAGATTCCTGAATGGATTCTTCAAAATTGTCAAGATCATTTTTTGTAAAACTATTTTCGCTGTAAGGCAAAAACATACATCTGTATTCTGTAATTGGGTCATCATCCTTATTCACTGTAAAATTTACCGCAAGAGGAGAAAGTATTGGCAGGCCAAATTTAGGATTATCCTTTTTTTCTGGTTGTTGCACAATGTTAATGCCTTTTATCGCTTTTAGTGTTTTCTTTAAACTGAAAGTCTCTGATGGAGCCGATAAAAAATCATCGTAAGTGTTGATTCCTTTTTTATATTCATCTGTAAATACAGTAAGAAGGAAAATCACATATTTCTCGCCCAAAACAATCATTTCGTTATCTGTATCCATCAGATCCAGCATGTTGATGGTTTTAAAAACGTCTTTCTTTTCTTTAAAAGAGATTTCGGCACTTTTAAGATCATTTTCATCAGTAGCAACTAATGTTTCGGCTTCCGATAATTCATTTTTAGCATTGACTACATTTGTGTTTGCAATTTTTAAATTATCTGCAGCTACTTTAACAAAGTCAGTTGCTTTTGTTTCGGTAAGTTTGGCAATATTCAGCGATTGTGCAATGGTATCCTGATCTCTGGCTGCTTGTGCAGAAGCTCTGGCTGCTTCCTTATCATCAGGATTTTTTTTAGCATATTCAGTTGCTTTTGCTGCATTCTGTTTGGCTGTATCCAATTCTTTAGTTAGTCTGCTAATGTTGGTTCTGGTATTTGTAACTGCAGCATCAGCATCACTTTTTTCTTTGGTTGCGAGTACCAAAGCTTCATTGGCTTTGCTTAAATTGTCTTTTGCCTCAAGAGCTTTTTGTCTGGATGTCCTTAGATTGTCTATTGCCTGAAAGCGGGTTTTGTAATTAGAAAGAATGGTCTGGCTTGTTAATAAATTTGCCTTAACAGGACTACCAGCAGGAGGAATCAAGTCAGCCAGCGGAATTATCTGAATATGCTGAAGCGCATTCCCTATCAACTCCTCAGCTGCCGATGCTGAAAAAACAGACTTTTTACTATCCTTGACCAAAAACAGGTTATAGCTTTTTACGGGATTATCCAACCCAAGCGGCGGTGTATTTGTTCCTTTTTCATCGGTGTCAAACGGTGCTTTGAAATAGTTAAATGAAACTTCATAAGTGTTGTTAAAAACTTTAGGAACATCGACTCTTAAATTATAATTAAGGCTTTTGTTATTAAGCAGATAAGCAACTTTTGCAGCCTCTAATTCTACTTTATTCGACTCGATAATTCCCTGTGCCGCTTTTGTATTTACACTTGCAGCCGCTTTTGCATCATTGTCGGCGGCAAGGACTGCAGCTGTGTTTGTAAAATTGGTATTGGATACCTGCAACAGGCTGTTGATTGAAGTATCTGTAGCTTTAGCCTTATCCTGTACGGTTGATGATGCCACTTCGGCAATAGCTGCAGAAGCTTCCATCGCATGCTGAGAAGCTACTTCGGCAAGATAAGCGGTTCTGTTCATCAGATTATAAGCTTCAATGCTTTGCTGATAAATTTGAGTACCGTAATCTGCTGCATTAATGATACTGAAAATGCTTCCCATGTCACTCGCCCGCCGTACAATTGCATTTGCAGCAATCTGAATATTGGCCGCACTTACAGCACCATTGCTTACCGACTGTAAAGTATTGGTGTTTTGCTGGGTGGCAGACATTACAAGATTAGTAGAAATATTTTTTGTTTTAACCGCCTGTTCCTTTACTGCTTGTTCCAGATTGTATTTTTTTGTTGCCAGTTCAAGTTTGTTATCGGCAATTATTTCTGCACCTTCTGCATAATAAAGTGTAAACATGGATGAATTCAATTGGGATTCCAATTTTTGCTGATTCATTTCCTGACTTTCTAATGAAGCCAATACACTTGAATGTAAATTTTCACTGTAGCTGTTCATAATTGATTTTTTTAATGATTAAATTTTTATTTTAAAGTATTTATAGTTTGAAATGATTTAATAAGGCCAGTTTACATGCAGGGGTTTGCTCATCCAGGGATATTTTATGATGGAAAAAGCAAAAGGCGATTTGCTAATTAATATATCATAAGCTTTCTTGTCTACTGTGAGTTCCCATCTGTCTTCCAGTTCCGTCAGGAGGCCGTCACGCACAAGCCAGTTTCCCCTAAAACCATCTACAGAGCAATCTCCAATTACATCCCAATAAGAAATGGCTGCCGAGATCAAACCGTTAATTAATATTTTATTTTCTTCCGAAATTTCGATTCCATCAGGTATGGCATGCATCATCGATAATCCGCACAATACTTTATTAAGGGGTAAATAGGCTTCTTCGGTTTTCGGTAACCCGGTAACCACATATTGAAGGTATTGTGCAGCACGAATCTGATTTTCTACACTGGTAAATTCGTTATCGACGACCAGTTTAAGCCTCTCAAACAGCATGACGATATAATTGTTCAGGATTACAATTCCGGCATTTCTTACCGCAATACCTTCTTTAATAGGGTGTTTTGTTATTTTACTCATATTTATTGTTTTTATTTTCTCAAGTATTTCAATATTGTTCGAGATTTGCACAACTTGTTTTTCCTTCTTATTAACTTCTCGGAAACTAAGCTGTAACGACAATGGAAATTGATGAATATGATTTTCAATATCCATCAGGAAATCTTTCTTTGAAACGCCTTTTTTGGTCACGACTTCCCAAATCAGTTCATTCCAAATTTTATCAATCGAAATGAGTTTCCAGTTATCATTTGCAGCCGCTTTTAGCAATTTTCTCAATAAAAGAACTTGTATTTCTCTTGAAGCAATTCCTTTAAAAGTGATGGTTCCTAAAGCATGATGGAATTTCTTCAGGATTTTCAGGTACGATTCCCTGTTTTTATCCAAAAGGCCAATTCCTTCACATAGAGTATCAAAATTAATAGTGCGGCTAAGCCAGTCTATTTGTGCCTCTGCAATGAACTCTTTTTTAATAACCCTAAAAAAATCTTTGGGATGGTGTGCTATAATTTCGTTGAGCAATTCTTTTATCTCCAATTTTCCTGCAATATGTAGGCCGTCAGGAATTTGCTTTTTACAGATAATGAGTGAAAACCATTCCTGTTCTTCTTTTGCAGTAAGCTTATTTTCTGAGAATAAAGACTTTTTTTGAGTTTTTGTGTACGGAATAATAGTGTCTTTAATGGCATTGTCTAATGAAGGAATTTCTATAAATGAAGTCTTAACAGCATTTTTAAAATCCATCTGTTTAAGAAGTCTTATTTCTTTTGTTAACTTATTCTTAGCATCAATAGAATTTGTTTTTATAAAAATAGCCAGTGCTTTTTGCAGCATTTTTTCAAACAAAATTTCGTTTCCTTTATACGATGGATATTTTAAAATAGTAATCCAGAACAACTCATTTAGCTCAAATTCAATTTCTGCTTTTGAGAATATTTTTATTTTTCTTTCGAGTACAGCCGAATGTTTTTTTACCCAATTATTCTTTAAAGACATCCCGTTCTTTAAAAAATAATTCATGATATTTTCACCCGGCTTATCGTCTTGTTTTCGCAATAAAGCAAACTTTGCATCATCAAAATTAAGAATCAATAAATGAGATAATTCCGATTGTGCTTCTTGTGATGTGCTCTGAATTAATAATGCTAGAGCTATAGTATCGATAGAATTATTGCTTTTCAACTGATATAAAAAGGTGTTTTTAACTACTACTCCAAAAGTTTTTATTTTTTTGGACTGGAGTAATTTGGTTATAAACTGAAAATAATTTTTACGTTTTGTATTGGTTACTTTTTGTGATAACTGAATAATAATGGATTCAAGAAACAGCGATGAGTTATGTTCAGGATGGAGCAGTATTTCCTGTATTCCGAATAATAATAAATCGTCTGTCAGAAGCTCTTCCGGAAAATCGTATTTTTCTTTGGCGTTTAAGATTTCGTATACAACCTGAATGGCTTCTACCAATTTTGTTTTCTTATAATTGGCAGTTTTTACTAATAATTCCAATAACTCACGATTAAGAACCAGTGGCAGTATTTTTTTTAGCAGATCTTTATTGCCATAAGAAAGCATAACCTCAAAAGCCATTTTGGGATGCAGCGTAATATTTTTGATAAGCGACCTTTGCAAGTCTTTAAAAAGTTCATTTTTTACCGATTTCTTTTGCAATTGCATTTCCAGTTTTGACAGCAGGTTTTTAAATTGAATGGCCGGATAATTGGAACTATTTCGGTCTATTTCACTGCAATAAATCGTATTGAGACTATTATAAATTACCTCGAAATTATTGTTTTTTACAACTTCCGGAATTCTTGCACTGGTAAAAGACTCCAATAACTGTTCAGGATCAAGATTGTTTTTTTTGCTTAATTCTTTGATACAATGCAGCAGAAATGTTGTATGACTTGTATTTTTATTTGTGATCAGAAAAGCGATTGCAATTTCCCATAAAGTTTTGCTGTTTGTTTTCAGTTTAAACGTACTACTCAGTTTGTTCAGGCAAATTATCGTATCCAGATTCAATAAAGATGAGGTTTTGTCCAGTTTAGAAAATAATATTTGGACAGATGTTTCATTTAAATCCTCAATCAATGAAATAAGTACGTTTTCATGATTTAAAACCCGATTTACAATTTTGCTGAATTTAGCCGTGTTCTCATTGTTGAGGGTAACAATCAGTTCATTTAGAATCTCTTTATCAGTTTTTAATCTTCTGGCTGTTTTGTTTGTTAGTAATTGTTCGAAAAGATGCCAGTAATCAGCCCTTTTTTCAGGATGATAATCTTCTTTTTTTTGTGATTCATATTCCTGGGTAAGCGTTTTTAAGGAAGAAATAAAATGGTTGTTCTGACTGGTTTTATCAGAAAGTTTCACAATCGTATTTTCGATCAGTAAAATAAGTTCTGCGTACGAAATATTATAATGATTTGCCATTTGAAGAATACTACTTTTCATAAATGCCAGTTTGTTAAAAAGAGTACCTCGTTCTAACAGCAAAAAATTGAATATAAAAAACCAAAGATTCTTTTTGAAATCGGCTGCACTGGTCTGGATAATGGTTTCCTTAACCTGCAGATTCGTCATAATTGACGTAAATTCGATTATTGTATTGCTATTATTGGGTTCAAGTGCCGCAATGATTTTGGTTATATTGCTTTCATCAAATTGCCATGAAATTCTTTTTCTTACCTCTTCATGAGTGATTCCTGCTTTTTTGATAATAACAATAATTTCTGACAAATTGTTCTGAAGTAATTCGGCCATTATCTGATTTATGGATCCTTCCTTATTTTGATAATTCCACGGCAGATAACCTTCCATTAAAAAAACAATCAGATTTTCCAGAATCGATTTTTCTTTGTTGTAAACAGCAATCAGGTTTTTCTTTTGATTGTTTTGGGAGAGAATCATTTCGGCTATTTTTTCCTTTAACTGATTACGGATTTTGGTACTCAAATCAAACTCAAGGTCGTCATAATCACAAGGTCCCAGATTTAGTTCCAGCGATTCTATTCTCCAGCTTTGCTCAGGCGGGCAAAGTTCATTGAATATATTTGCGACTTCTCCAGGCAAAGAAATTTTGCTCCACGAACTCAAACGGTCCTGAAGTTTGTAGCCTTCATTTTTTTGATCAAAAGTAGTATCCCACTTTAGGCTTGATACAATATGGCGGTTAATTTCTTCCATTTTTTGCTTCTAAAATTGAGGTTAAACTACTTATAAGATTCATCGCAGACGCAACAGGATTTGTCGTCACTGTTTTATCTGAGTTGTCTGTTGAAGGCTGCTCCGAATCAGTTCTCACCGGGAGTAATTCATCTTTGTATCGCAAACTTTCATACCAACAGATGTAATCCGGAATAAATCCTTCTAATTCCTGACTGCTTAAAAAAAGACATTCATAGTTAACATTCACCGGAAGATTGATTTTAAGAAACTGTTTTAATCGTTTTTTAAATTCAGCAGTCTGGAACGGCCCAATAAAATCAGGCAATATCAGGAAAATGCTTTTTTTAAAAACTTTAGAATCAAGAGTCACTTTTTCATTTCCCGATGGAATCGTGATGCGGAAAGAATAATTAGACAATGCCGTTTTTATGTAATCATTTTGATTTTCAATAGTTTCATTTCCGGGAGTAAAAAAATATTTTGCACCAGAAAACACTAAATAATTTTGCTGTAACTGTGTATCCAGCGTAGCCAGATCTGTACTGTTTAAAACATAATTCAGATTTGATGCGGTTTGAAAATCAATGTTTTCAATACTGTAAGAAGTATAATTTACCTGATTTTGATTTATTATTTCGAGATTAAATTTTAGCTGATTTAAAAGAAGTACGGATTCCAAAAGCACACTTCCGTTTCTTTTTTCTGTAAACCACAATGCTTCTCGTATCCTTTTGAAAGCATCACTATCCGATTGATTTTCAGGATTGTTTTTTAAAATGTCCAGTTGGCTTGAAATGAAATTTGAATATATATTTCTTAATCCGAAAAGTAAATTCAGTTTTAACTCAATTGCCGAAAAATCATTGAAATCATTCAAATGCAATTGTTCTTTTTTGTTGATTTGTTCCGATTTGAAGATGAAATCAGAAGTATTTTCATTTATAAACTGAAACTGATTTACCTTAATTTTAGGCAAATTTGTATCCGGTTTTCCATCAACGGAATTCGCTATTTTTGAGGCACTTAAAAAGTTATATCCCTTTTGTCTGTTGTACGACAGCAGTCCAAGGTTTTGCAAATACAGGCTTTTTAAGATTATTTGGTCTTTTCGTTTGTCTCCGGTATAAACCGTGTCATTAATAATAGAATCAATCACTTTCGGAGATTCGCCGTGGCGGGCAAGAAGATGGTCCAGTAATTTATTTCTTCGGTCGAGGCTTATGTTTTCCTGTTCCATAAGTTTCATTAAACCAAATATGTACGGATTATAAGGATCCTGCTGATATTCAAGCCAGCTTTTTTCTTTTACTTCAGCCTGAGATTCATTCCCATAGCTGTAATTAAAAGTATTACTGTCTTTTAATAAAGGCTGAATGTGAGGAACAGTATACAATGACTGATAAAAATAGCTTGGTGAAAACATTTTATAAGCACCGGATATTCTAAATGATTTTGCTCGTATTTGTCTTTTACAGCATAAAAAGCTTCTTCGGCTGAAGGAGCTCCGCAAACAGCATTTTTAAAAGAAAATAATTTTGAAATATTAGCAAGTTGCGAAAACTGGTTCGCCAATATCTGATCAAATAATGTCAAATATCCTTTTAACTGACGTGATTGCGCTACCTGAATGGGTTGCGACTGGTCTGCAATCGTATCGTAACCAATGCCATATTGAGCCGGAAACGTATTTTGAATAGAGTAGTAGGTATTGATATCCCTAAAGTAACTTTTAGGCAATTTTAAATTTGTACTGTTGTTTAGAATACTTGTTGTTTCTTCAAAATTATCGATGCCCGCCACTAAAGAGCTGAAGGAATCAAAAGTCAAATCTTTTCCGTTGCAGCTCAGGATCAGGTTTTTATTCTGATAAGAAGCTAAAATGTCAATCGATAGTATTTGATTCACAGTTGCCTGAAGCACAGTAACTATTTTTCCATCCTGATAAAGCTGTAAACCATTAATTGAATTAATTCCAGCCACAGATTCTATTACGGGAACTAAATCAATTGCCTGAATACTATCTATTTTATCAGTTAAAGATTCCGTTATAATCCAGCCATTTTCTAAATACGGACCATCATAGATTTCAGATGAGGTATAGCCGGCAAGTTTTAGATTATCATAACTTGTTTGTGCTATTTTAGAAAATATATAGGATCGGATTGTATTTTGCAGTTCCAGTAAAACAGTGTAGGGATCAGTTTCTTTATTAAGTTCTAATTTACCTCCAATCCAGCAGTTAACAGGTTGTAATGCAATAGGTTCATTGAATAATTCTCCTAAATTCCGACTTTGGTTAAGTAAATAAAAGGCCGACTTACAAACATTTTTAATATAATTGGTATTCGTAATATCAGGATTTACATAAAGATAAACCTGATACACTTTATTAAAAGGAAAAATATTATTGTTGTAGCAAAGTAGGACAACATTAAATACATCTTCGACACCGTCAATCAGGTATTTTTTATAATCGGCGATTGTGTACGGCGCAGTTGTAAGGATCTCAGTTGGCAAATAAAACTGGTTGTTAATTTCGATATTTCCTTTGGCATCCGTTAAAATATCCGGAATGCTAAAATCAGTGCAATACCCTAATTCAGTAAGGGCATAACAAAACTGATCCAAAATGGTCATTCCCGGATCACTGGGGTTAAAGTTCGTCCACTCACTTCCAATATGTTTTTGGATATAATCCAGCGCTTCGCCTTTCAGGAATGAGAAGTCCTGATGGGGTGGAAGTGGTGCTTTTATTATGTGATTGGCTTTATCCATGTGTAATTTAAAAAGTGATGTCGTGATTAGGTGCCGAAACTAAAAGTGTCGCCGGGCCATAAGCTTTAAGCGTTGCTTTGTTTTTTTTGCAAACAGTTTGTATGCCGGTTTGGGAATTAATATAATAACTGGAAAATGATACATTTTCAGCGATGGCAACTCCTTCAATACTTTGAATAAAAGTCGCTACTTTGGCATTAATCAGCGGTTTGTCTATTTCTGTCTGAGCTGCAGAACTCTTAATCCATGGCGACAGATATAATTTTAGAGCATCATTTATATTTTTTTGAATCAGAACTGGCTGATAACCGCTTTCGACAACTATTTTGGCAGAAACAAAAACATATTCCATATTAAAATTCGAAACTGTAATATTGGCAAACGGAGAGGCATTTTGTTTTAAAAAATCCTCTATTTCAGATTCAAGACAACTGGATACCAAAGGAATAAAAGCATTGCTGTCGTTCTCATTATCGACTTTTTTTACCACATACACATTACAGCAGTTTTGGTGTTTTTTATTTACAATTTTCGAATAATAAACACTGTCATATTCCTGAGAGATTAAAGTATAATAATCAGAAGAGGTAACGATTCTGTTTTTTGTTTTGATGGTATTGCTGACTCTTTGGTTTTTATTGGTTTCGCTTTCGGCCGCTTTTCCTCCAAAAGAAGCAAAGGACTGAATGAGCGTTGCGATCTGCGGAATTGCATTTTGCGGTTTGGTAATCGTTTCGCTATTTATCTGCGGAATTTCGGTATCTGATAAAAAGGATGTTCCGGTTCTTTGCACCCTAAATCCGTTTGTCTGTAAAAAAGTCGTTTTAGAGTAGGAGTCAGGCTTACCGGAAACAACAACAGAAATCCAATTGTTTTTTCCGGGCATGTAAATTTCGTTGTTATTACAATCTGCCGGAACAGGAAGTTCTATAATCCCTGAGCATTTAAACTGATTCGTTTCGTCTGCCAATGGTTTTATCTCTTTCCAGCCTGAATTACTTAAATAAAAATAAGTAACGCTGTCGCCAGATGTAATTGAAGTTGAATTACGGGCTAATTCAAAATACAAATTTAAAGAGCTGTTGCAGATCAAATTTTCAAGTTCTATAAATAGTCCTCCGGTATAATCAAACGAAGGATAAAGAGGCAAACCTGCTGCTGTAACAGTTGGTGAATTTCCTGCAATAGACGTATTTACACATGTATTGGTCTGGTCAGAATTATCAAATAGCTG
>CBFGNY010000090.1:0-17261 GCA_965650235.1 uncultured Flavobacterium sp.
ATGCTTTTAGAGAAGAACAGATGTCTGACTACCAATCTCAGACTGGCTGGGTAGTTGATAATGCTTTTAGAAGAAGAACTGCCTATTATGATGGATTCGTAACTAAAACAATTAAAGGCGAATCTAAAGTGATTATGGGTTCTAATCGTAATGGTGGTTATCTTCCCGGAGATAATAACAATAAATACATCACTTATTTTACTGATGCGTATTTTACTGCAAAGAGTTTAAGTGCTGCCGACTTTAATTATTTCTATCCTAGTGCTGAATATAGTGGATTTAATGTTTTTGATTCAAAAGTAACCGAAGCTGACATTGTTGCAGAGAATGGAATTATCCATGAGGTCAATAAGGTAAATCTTCCTTTGCTGACCCTGGATCAATATTTAGAGCAAAACACTGATTACAGTAAGTTCCGTGATTTACTGGAAAATTATGGTCTTGCCACTTATACTTTTAGTCAGGATGCTACAAATGCCTACCGCAATTTTACAGGAAAATCAGACAATGTTTATATTAAACATTATGACCCTCTTTTGTCTTTCTCGCCTAATAATGAGAATTATTTAAAACAAGCTGACAATGATGGGCAAAGCGATTTGTATACCATGATAGTTCCGGAAGATGGAGTTTTACAAAAATTTATTGATGATGTACTGCTTAAAAATTATCCTGATCTTAATGTGCTTCCACAATACATTTTTCGGGATTTTATTAATGCCCACATGGTTCAAAATGCTGTTTGGCCATCAAAAGGACCGAGCAACAGCAATGCTTTGAATGAGAACTTAAGATTTGATTTTAATAGTGATATTATTGACGCTAAAATCCTGAGCAATGGTTTCTTTTATGGCAGTAATAAAATTCAAAAATCGAATTTGTTTTACAGTGTCTATACTTCGGCTTATTTAGATCCAAAGTTTACTATGGCTACCAGATTAATGAATGATGGATCCGGCCTAAAGGAAATGATCAGTAATATCAATACAAGATATACCCTGTTTTTACCATCGGATGCTAAACTTGCAGAGATGGGGTTTGGGTATAACTCTACCCTATCATTATGGACGTATGTTAACCCTGCAGTTGGCGGATCATCTGCTACTAGTGCTATTGCCCGTGCCCGCTTATTGCGTATTCTGTATAATGGAATTGTATTAACTCCAAACGGAGAATTAAATGATTTGTCGGGTTCCGGAATTATTCGAACAGGGGATCTCGATCTTCCGGGAGAATATATCAAATGGAACAACAATAAATTATATGCTGCCGGAAATGAAGTGACTGGCGTTCCAGTTGGAATTATTGGTCACGAAGACCAGCAGAACGGAAGAACTTATTATGTTGATAATTTACTTCAATACAGTGAGGAAATGCAGGGTTTAAAAATAAAACGTTTAGCTGAAGCACCTAATTCTGAATACTTTGCCTTTTTTGAGTATCTTAAAAATTCAACTATATATGATCCTGTTACAGGTAAAATCCAGGGAGTTGATTTAGGAACATCTTACACTTTTATTGTTCCTAATAATGCCGCAATCGCAAAGGCAATAATCGATGAGGCTTTGCCTACATCCACTACACCAACTCTTCTAAATCATAAGGAAATGGTTGTAAACTTTATTCGTGCCCACATTTTAGTAAATAAAATAGCCTCAGATGACGGATTGACAACGGGAGAATTTGAAACTCAAAGAAAAGATGATTTTGGAGAAAAAATCTACGTACTGGTTCAGAGTACTCCCGGGAATTTATCTTTCAGGGATTCGTATTTGAACTGGGCTCACTATATACCTTCACAAAGCAACAACCTGGCAGACAGATCCTTGATACATTTAGTAGATAATTATCTTACATATCAACAATAAAATGAGACAAAAAATTACAAATATATTTTACAGTTTTGCTTTTGCCTTAATTATAATGGCTGCTTTTCCAGCTTTGGCACAGCAAGGAAATAAAACCTTTTTAGTTCGTGGCCAGGTTATTGACTCAAGCGATAAACTAAGCATACCCGGAGCAACAATTGCAGAACAGGATTCTGAAAATCGTACCGTTTCAGGAGCAATCACTGATATCGATGGAAATTTTGCCATACGGGTTAAAGATCCAAATAACAAATTAATTATTTCTACAATAGGATATAAGTCTCAGCGAATTGAAATTAAAGGCCGTGAATCCATTAAAATTGCACTTGTTTCTACCGTAGAATCACTTACAGAGGTGGTTGTAAAAAGTACAAAAAAGTCTGATAATGGTTTATTGTAAATTGATGACAGAAACAGGACTACCAGTGCTGTTACGATAAATGCAGCAGACTTAGCTTATACCCAAGCTCCTACTATCGATGAGGCCTTACAAGGACGTCTGGCAGGTGTTGATATTACCTCAACCAGTGGAGATCCCGGAGCAGGAATGCAGATCAGAATCAGGGGAACTTCTTCTATTTCAGGGTCTTCAGATCCTTTAATTGTAGTCGACGGAATGCCATACGAAACATCTGTTCCCGATGATTTTAACTTTGGTACAGCAGATTCTGAAAGTTACTCTGCCTTATTGAATATTGCCCCTACCGATATTGAAAGTATCACTGTTCTAAAAGATGCTGCTGCTACCGCTATGTGGGGATCACGTGCAGCCAGCGGGGTTTTATTAATTACCACCAAACGTGGGGGTGTGAGTTCTCCTAAAATTGCTTATACATATAAAGCAACTTTTTCTAAATTGCCTTCTACTATTCCGATGTTAACTGGAGATCAGTATTCTCAGCTGATTCCTGAAGAATTTATGAACAGAGACGGAGTCCCTTTGAATACCTGGCTTGTTAAAGAATTTCAATATGACCCTCTTGATGTTTACAATTTTAAGAATTATGGGCAAAATACAGACTGGGTAGGCGCTATTTCACAAACAGGTATAGCACATGAACACAACCTTTCGTTACAGGGAGGGGGAGAAAAAGCCAGATATTTTAGTTCTGTTGGTTATTATAAGCAAAAAGGGGTAACTGTAGGAACTGGTCTGGAAAGGTTAAACGCCAGATTAAATTTGGATTATATCGTTTCTGACCGAATTAGGTTTAGAACTGATATCGCTTATACTCATACTAAGACGCTGCGTAACTATGTGAATAGTTTTGACGATAAGGATGGTGACAAGTTGCGCGGTGTTGCTTTCGTTAAAATGCCAAATATGAGTCTTTATGAATATGATGAAATGGGAAATCTTACGCCAAATTATTTTTCGCCAGCTTTCAATGTTCAGGGCAATTATTCAGGAACTTATAATCCGCTTGCAATGGCTGAATTTGCCATGAATGATCAGATTCAGGACCGTATAACTCCCCATTTTAATGTGAATGTGGATATTATACCTAAAATATTCATATCGACTTTTGATTTGCAATTTGATTATAAAAGCACAAAAACTAAATCATTTTTACCACAAAATGCAACAGGGCGTCCTTTTACTGAAACTTCTGTAAACAGAGCCTCTGATGCTGATAGTGATGAATCTAATATTGTAACCAAAACGAACTTTATTTTCACGCCAAATATCGGAGAGAAACAAACTTTACAAACATTATTATCATTGCAAACCAATGATTTTATGTATACCACTCACCGGTCAATGACATCCAACACAGCTTCGTCTGTATTAACTGATCCATCAGTTCCTTCAAGAACTCAAAATTCGGATTTATTTTTATACACTAATAATGGTCAGGCCAGAACAGTTGGTGCATTAATAAGCACGCAATACGGGCTACTGGATCGATATATCCTTAATGTAGGGGTACGTGTAGATGGAAGTTCTAAATTCGGTCCGGAAAACAGGTATGGCTACTTTCCTTCTGTATCTGGCCGTTGGAGAGTTTCAGGAGAACCTTTCATGAAAAACATAACCTTTATTGATGATTTGAGTATTAGGGCTAGTTACGGACAATCCGGGAGAGCTCCAAAAAATGACTATACTTATTTCAATACGTATTCAAACTTTAGTACGCAGTATTTAGGCCTTAATGGAGTTATTCCTTCTAATATTGAATTGAGTAATTTACGCTGGGAGACATTAAAAGGTACCAACTTAGGTTTCAACTTACAATTGTTTAAAAGCCGTGTGACAATAGATGTTGATTTGTATAAAAACATCACTGAAGATTTGATTTTTGATGATCTTCAATTAAGCAGTATCTCTGGTTACAACAGAGTTGATCAAAACGTAGGAACATTGGAAAACAGAGGATTCGAAATAGCACTTAACACTACGCCTCTAAAATCTGACAAATGGAAAGTTGATTTTAATTTCAACATTTCAAGTAATGAAAACACGGTTAAAGAAATCTCTGAATATTATCCAAGTGAAAGTGGAAATACAGACCGAAATGGAGAGTATAAACGTTTCCTTCAGGTTGATAATCCTTTTGGTTCATTTTATGGATATCGTTTTAAGGGCGTTTATACAGACCTGAATGCAACAAAAGCAAAAGATGCCAATGGAAATACGATTATTGGCCCTAATGGACAAGAAGTGTTTATGCGATTTAATTATCCAATTACAGATTATGTATTTCAGCCCGGAGATGCTATTTATGAAGATATCAACAATGATGGAAACATCGATAGCCGCGATGTAGTGTATTTAGGGAACAGTAATCCTAAATTTACTGGTGGTTTTGGACCTACAGTGAGTTTTAATAACCAATTCAGACTATTGCTTTATTTTACCTACAGAATAGGTTATGAAGTTGTAAATGAGGCTGACATGAAAGCTACTAATATGTATGGATACAGCAACCAAAGCACAGCTGTTTTATCCAGATGGCGCAATCCCGGCGATGTAACAGATATGCCAAGGGCAGTTTATGGAGCGGGTTATAACTGGTTAGGTTCAGATCGTTATGTCGAAGATGCTTCTTTTGCCCGTCTTCGTTCCGTGACTTTTACTTATAATTTTGGTAAAAATTTAATAAAAAAGTTAGGACTTGGGGACTTAAGCTGTTACATAACGGCAGATAACTTAATAACTTTTACAAACTATAGAGGTCAGGATCCTGAAGTAAGTATGAAATCCGGAGATCCTTTTGCCATCGCAGCCGATAAATCCAGTACTCCACCCACAAAACGTATTACACTAGGAGCTTCAGTTCGTTTCTAATAATAAAATTGAATTATGCAAACTAAAATAAAAACAATTCTAGCCATCTTCATTGCGTTTGTTTCTACAACTTCCTGCGATGACTATTTAGATTTAAAACCACAGGATGGAATCATTCGTGAAGAATTTTGGAATACTAAGGAAGATATCCAGGCCGCTGTTATAGGTGTATATTCTTCTTTGTTAAATTCACCTCCGGGAGTAAGTGATTTACCAATGTCTCAATATTTATTCATGTACGGTGAACTAAGAGGTGATATGATTGCCGCAGGTCCAAATGTTACAGAGGATCAAAGAGACATTATGAATTCCAACATTATGGCTTCAAATGGTTTGACCAATTGGGCTATATTTTACAGAACCATCAATTATTGCAACACCATAATTGATCTTGCCCCTGCTGTTAAGGAAAAGGATCCAACTTTAACTCAAACTCAACTAAATCATTTTCTTTCGGAAGCTTTGGCAATAAGAGCCTATTTGTATTTTACATTGACCCGTACTTTTAAGGATGTTCCTTTAAAATTAACAGCAACGCTTACTGACCAGGATAATTTTCAATTGCCTGTTACTCCTCAAAAAGAGGTATTAGCCCAAGTAATCAAAGACCTTAAATTAGCAGAAGAATACGCTGTGCAGGATTATGGTGATGTAGCATCAAACAAGGGACGCATTACAGTTTACGCAATTAATGCGATGCAGGCAGATGTTTATCTGTGGAATGATAATTTTCAGGAAGCTTTTGATGCAGCAGACAAAGTAATTAAATCTGGTAAATTTGATTTAATCCAGGTTTCAAACAATACCTGGTTTAATACCGTTTATGCCAAAGGAAATTCTATTGAAAGCATTTTTGAATTTCAATATACTAAAACCAATTTAGGACCATTTTACAGTATCTTTTTTCAAAGACCTCAGTTTTTGGCTTCAGCCAGTGTTCTGGAAGATGTATTTGGAGTTGACTTTGATAATCCAAATGATAAGGATATTCGGGGTGATCGTACTTCTCTGATAGCAGGTAGCAATCAAATTTACAAATACATAGGTTTAGATAACGATACCCGAAAAGAATTGCAGGATGCAGATACCCACTGGTTTGTATATCGCTATGCCGATGTGAAACTAATGCAGGCTGAAGCGCTTGCTGAATTAAACAGAGGATCAGAAGCCCTGACAATTATTGAAGAGATCCGATCAAAACGTGAGGCAATCGAACTTACTGCTGAGAATATTGGTACTGACAACAAAAGAGAAGTTATAGATTATATATTAGCAGAGCGTTCACGCGAACTTGCATTTGAAGGCAAACGCTGGTTCGATATGCTACGTAATGCCAGAAGAAACAATTACGAACGATTGGATATTTTAATTGACGGAGCTATTTTAAGTGCCCCTGTCGATCAGCAGCAATCCATTATTGCAAAATTAAAAGACTCAAACAGCCATTATTTGCCTATCAATACCTACGAACTTTATACGAATAAGGCACTTGTACAAAATCCATTTTATAAATAAAAAATTAAGACATGAAAAGACTATTAAGAATACCTAGCCTCTTGAGATTTACTTTAGTGTTTTTGACCGCTTTAGTGTTTCAAAATTGCACTGAGCAAAAAATTAAGGAAAGTACAGATGAAACACTGAATATTACCGATTATTTAAGAGATACTCCGGAATATTCTATGTTTTTAGAACTTTTGGAGATTACCAATTATGCTCCATTTATGAATACTTATGGAACTTATACTTTATTTCTTCCCACTAATGATGCGGTAAAAGAATTTTTAAAGGATGAAGGTGCCAATTCATTAAAAGATGTTCCGTTGGCAGATTTACAGAATATTGTTAAGCTTCACATTTTAAACCAAAAAATAAGCACAACGTCTTTTACAGATGGAAAAATTGCTACTCCCAGTTTATATGGCCAGTTTTTAGTAACCGGAGCTACAAATAAAAATGGGACATCCAGTACAACAATCAATAAATCAGCAAGTATACTCAGATCTAATGTTGAAGTAGGAAATGGAATAATTCATATTATTGATAAAGTACTGCGTGTGGCTGATAAAACGTTGGCCAAAACCATTGAAGAAGATGAAAGCCTATCCTTGTTTGCAGAAGCATTAAAAATTACAGGATGGTATGATGTACTCGATCAGCCTATTGATTATACAACAAATGATATCGATAGTTATCTAACTGTTATAGCTCAGACTAATGATGCTTTTAAGGCAGCTGGTATCAATAATATAGACGAATTAAAAGCAAAATACAGTCATTTGGATCAGCCCTCAAATCCAACAGACAGCTTGAATTTATTTGTGAGTTACCGCATTTTACCAAAATTACAATATTTGGCAGATGTAGCATTATCACCGGCTCTGGTAACCAAAGCGCCTCTTGAAGTGATAAGTGCAAAACTTGACAAGGATGTAATTTTGCTAAACGAAGAGGTTTTTAATGGGGTATTAGAAAAAGGGGTCGCTATTGTCAGGGAAAAAAGTGATGTTACGGCTTCAAACGGTGTATTGCATTTTGCAGAAGCTAACTTTGCCATCAAAAAACGATTGCCAGCTCCTGTTTATTTCGATTTCTGTGATCAAAATGAATTTAGACAGTTAACCTCTGTTTTTAGAATACCTGGGGCAGCCCCTAAAACATCTTTGGCAAAAGCTTTATTTAAAGATGTTACCTGGGATGGAAATGATGCTATTACCTATTATAAAGATCCGGCCAGAGGAGGTGCAGTAGGTTTTGGCTGGCATGGCGACTGTCTTGAAATATTTCGTTTTAGAGACGGAAATTGTCAAAACATCACCTTTACAACCCCGGTCATCATTAAAGGAAAATACAAGCTATGGATTTCTTACAGAGGGCAGGACTCAAAAGTAGGACTTGTAAAAGTGTTTGTCGATGGGGTAGAAATGTCCAGACAAATAAATCTGCTGGAAAATGGGAACAAATTTACCAGTATAGAAGACAGAGTTTTAGAATCCCAGGGATACAAGCGTCATATTGACCCCCCATCAAGCAAAATGAATTGCAGATTAGTGGGTACAGTCGATATTACCACTACAGGAAGACATAAGTTAACCCTGCAATCTCAGTCTTCATTCTCAGCACAGGCCTGGTTTGATGTGGCAGAGTTTCGCCCAATAGATATGGATCAGCTGATTCCAAGGCTTAATTCTGGTGGAAGTGGTTTTGCACCGATACCATAATTCAAGAGTTAAATCAAAAATCTAATTTTAAACTTAATTAAGTAAAAATGACTTTATTAAAATATAAAAAACTCTTTTTTATCATTTTCGCAATAGGATTGGTTTCTTGTTCCAGTCCGTGGGATGATAAAGGGGATAATGGTGATGGAAATTTAAATGTAACCTTAAATGAAGCCATTAGTACTACACCTGAAACAGCTGAATTTGGTAAACTATTAACTCAGACAGGATACGACAAAATACTGGCAGCTTCTAAAACATACACTGTTTTTGTGCCAACAAATGAAGCCATGAAAGCGGTTAGTACAACTATATTGAATGACCCTGAAGCGCTTAAGAAATTTGTTGAAAACCATATTGCATTAACCTCCTTTTCATCTGTAAGAAATACGGATGAAGAAAGAATCCAAATGCTGAGCGATAAATACCTAACATTCAAAGGGAGCAAAATTATTGGTGATGCCACTATAGTGACTGCAGATCATTATGCTGCCAATGGTGTGTATCATATCATTAATAAAGCACAAGCTCCAAAATTGAACATTTGGGAATATGTTAATGCTAATGCATCTTCTTCAGATATGAGTTCATATTTGTTAAGCCTAAAAGAATTCAGTATTTATAAAAATGACAGCATCGTCAAATCAACTGCTGCTCCGGGTTTTCTTGCTGATTCATTATCTAATTCGTATTTAAATAATGTTTACAATCTTAACAACGAAAAGAATTCTTATACGCTTTTCTTAATGGAAGATGATGGTTTCGATGCAGAAGTGATTAAAATGGAACCCTATTTAAAAAAGACCACTACAGATTCTACAGCAATTTATGCAAAATATTTTACGCTGAGAGACATGGCTTTTCCGAAAGCGTACACAAAAGAGGAGCTGCCTGAAAAATTGACCTCCCGATTTGGTGTTGAATTCGATGTAGACAAGACACAAATTGTTGGAGAGCCAATTGTATTGAGCAACGGAATTGTTTACATCATGAAAAAAGTAGATGTTAACCTTGAAAAACGTTTAGTTTCTACAATAATACAAGGAGAGTCCAATAATAACTGGTATTATGGAGTTCGAAGCAGAATACTTTATCGTGATAAAAGAGAACCTCTTAGTCAGCTTTTAACTTCTGGTCAACTTTACAATGATATTATGGTAGAACTTCCCGCTCTGCCTCAGTTTTCCCTATTTTATAGTGCAAATGATATGTTTAGTACAAAATATAAAATCTATTGGAGAGCCATAAACGACAGAACGGCTAATCTTTTTGAACAGCGATTAGCTATTGGCGGAAAAATCAACACAACAATTACAGGATTTCCTGTTGAAAATATTACAAAATCATTCCCAATGGTTATAGTGCCGCTAAATAATTATGAAGAGGTGGAAATCGGAGAATTCGTATATACTACCGCAGGTAATAGTGGCCTGATTTCTCTAATTGGCGGGACAAAAGCAACCAGTGCCCTAACCCTGGATTATTTAAGATTCGTTCCTGAAGTTAAAAATTAATATTTTATACAAAATTAATTATGTTAAAAATTATAAAACTAACCTGCCTTGTTAGCCTTTTTTTTGCTGGTAGCCTTGAAGCGCAATTATATGCCCAGGACGCTCAGGATTCAACTGCAACAGCTCCTCAGAAAAAAGTACAGGGAATTTTAGTACAAGGTGTTGTTAAAAGCGCAAAAACAAATACAGGCTTATCAGGAATCAATATTGCTGTCGAAGGATTTTCGGCGGCCATTACAGAGGATGACGGCAGTTTTGAAATTGGTGTACCAAATTTAGGGGCAGTTCTTACTATTAGCGGTCAGGATTTTCAAACCAAAGTATATCCGGTAAAAAACAGAAAATCAGGTTTAGAGATATTCTTACATGAGACCAACTACTCTACTACCTATCAGGTTGCTAATTTACCATCCGGAAATGTCATGCAGTATAACAATACAAATGCTGCCAATGTGGTTGACTTCGAAAAAGACCAATGGTCGAGTTCTGTAACCGAATCTGTAGCAGGATTTCTTCAGGGCAGGACAACAGGATTAAACAGTATCAGAAATTCTGGTGCGCCAAATGCAGGAAGTTATCTGGCTTTAAGAGGTTTCAATTCTTTATACGCAAGCAACAGACCGTTAATTATTGTAGACGGAATGATTTATGATGATGAAGATTACGGCTCCGGAATCATACAAAACAACAGTTCTTCTCCCTTAACCAATATCGACGTTAAAGATATTGAGGATGTAACTATCATTAAAGATGGTACTTCATTATACGGAACAAAAGGTGCTAATGGAGTGATAAATATTACCACTACACGCGCCAGCGAGTTATCAACTAAAATTGATTTTACAATGTATGGAGGCGTTAATCAAACGCCTGACGAATTGCCTTTGCTGGGTGCTGATGCCTATCGTACTCACATCTCCCAGTTAGAATCAACTCGTGGATTATCGCAACAAGAAGTGGCCGGTTTACCGTATATGAATGATCAGGTAGGTTCTGCAGGATATTACAAATACCATAACCAGACCAATTGGCAGGATCAGGTTTTTAAATCCAGTTATAATCAAAATTACTTCCTTAAAGTTCGTGGTGGCGATGATATTGCAAAGTTTGGTTTATCTGTTGGTTACCTCGACAGTCAGGGAGTCATTAAAGGAACGGATTCAAAACGTTACAGCGTTCGTTTAAATGCTGCCCTGAAATTAACAGAAAAATTAACTGTAGATGCTAATCTTTCTTTTATTAATAACCAGCAAAATCAATGGAACCAAGGTTTAGCTTATAAAACAAGTCCGTTATATTTAGCGCTAACCAAATCGCCTTTTTTAACCTATAATGATGTTAGTGATACCGGAGAAACTTCTCCTAACCTTGCCGATACTGACGACTTTAATGTAAGTAACCCTAATGCTATTTTGACCAATGGATTTGCTACCAATAACAATTATCGCTTTTTCGGTAACTTAAAATTCAACTATGCTTTAAGCAAAGCATGGAATATTACTTCAATAGCCGGTTTGAGCTACAATAAGGAGAGAGAATCATTTTTTCTTCCTGATGAAGGAGTTGCAGATCTTATCTTGCCTACTGCTATTGGAAAAAACCAATCAGGAAGCGAAGTACAGATTTATAATGGACTTTATACGGATACGTTTGCCAGTTACATGAAAAACTTTTCTGATGACCATAATTTAAATGTACGTTTCGGATTCAGGGCTCAAAGTAATAAAACCGAAAGTGATTTAGGTTTAGGATACAATTCTTCGACAGATGATTTTACAAGCGTAGGAGCGGGATCCAATTTGTTACGTGTAATAGGAGGAGCATTAGGAGAATGGAATTGGCTGAATATGTATGCTAACGGGAGTTATAATTTCCGTAATAAATATTTTCTAACAGCAAGTTATGCTGTAGATGGTTCAAGTCGTTTTGGAGATGATGCAGCAACAGGAAAAAGTAAATATGCATTGATGACTTCTATTTCTGGTGCCTGGTTAGTTTCTTCAGAAAATTTTATGAAAGACATAAAAGATATAGATTATCTGAAACTTAGAGTGGGCGTTGGTACAAGTGGAAACGATGACATTGGTAACTATACTGCTCAAACGTACTATGTTTCTCAAAATTTGCTTGGAATGCAAGGTCTGGTTCGCGGTAATATTGGAAATCCTGATTTGCAATGGGAAACGGTTCTAAAAAAGAATGTGGGACTGGATCTAAGTTTGTTTAAAGAACGTATAAATGTTTCTGTTGATTATTATTTAAATAAAACATCCAACATGATTACGTACGAAACTATCAGTGCAGAAAGCGGATTTGATTATGTGGTTTCTAACGGTGGCGCAATGCGCACATTTGGAACTGAATTTGCTTTGAATGCCCGTGTTGTTAATACTCACGATTTTATTTTCGACTTTGGAGTTAATCTGAGCCATTATAAAAATAAAGTACAAAATTTACCAAGTGGTGATATTCTCACGCAATTTGGAGGCGCAACTTATTTAACGTCAGTAGGCCATGATGCCAATTTATTTTACGGATTGGACAGTAACGGCGTATACAGTACAACTGCAGAAGCTAATGCTGCCGGATTGTCAAGACGTTTAACAAATGGAAGCTTAGTTCCTTTTAGCGGTGGAGACATGCGTTATACAGATACTAACGGAGATAAAGTTATTGATGATAAGGACCGTGTAGTTATTGGCAACCCAAATCCGGATGTAATAGGAAGCTTTAATACCAATTTTACATACAAAGGATTTAGCTTGCAGGCTTTGTTTAACTTCTCTGTAGGCAATGATCTTTATAATGGTGTACGTTACAACCTTGAAAAAATGAGCGGATACGAAAATCAAAGTGTTGCTGTTGCAAACCGATGGAGGGCCGAAGGACAGCAGACAGATATGCCAAAAGCAACCTGGGGAGATCCAATGGGCAATGCAGAATTTTCAGACAGGTGGATTGAAGACGGCTCTTACTTAAGATTAAAAACGTTAGTATTAGGGTACAATATCCCTATGAGCGGCAGTAAACATGTCAAATATATTCAGCTGTATGCTACTGCCAATAATTTGGTCACTTTTACCAAATATCTTGGATACGATCCCGAATTTAGTGCTACATCCTCTATTTTCGGTCAGGGTGCAGACATAGGTTTGGTTCCTCAGTTTACAAACTATCAACTTGGATTGCGCTTAGGACTTTAAAATTATTTTTACAACATACAGAACACACCGATGACAACAACGATACCAACAAAAACAAAAAAATCAGCCAAAGCCTTGTTATGGATGTCAGTGCTATTACTTAGCCTAAGCTCTTGTGAGGAATATTTGGATGTAGAACCTCAGGATAAAGTGGCCGAAGAGCAAATGTATCGCAATGTATATGATGCAGATGCTGCAGTTATGGGGATTTATGGAAAATTTATGGGACTGGCAAAGAAATACGTCATCCTGAATGAAATGCGTGCAGATCTGATGACAACAACAAATAATTCTGATCCCTATCTAAAAGAACTTTCAGAGCAAAATGTTTCGGCAGAAAATCCATACGTAAATCCAAAAGATTTTTACCTCGTTATTCAAAACTGTAATGATGCCCTTAAAAATTTCGACATTATGGTTGCTGAAAAGAAATTTACGCAATCGCAATATGAACAGCGTTATGCAGATGTTGCCTGTATCCGTTCCTGGATTTATTTACAATTAGGAATTCAGTATGGCACTGTACCTTACATTACTGAGCCTTTGGCAAATATTGAGGATGTTAAGAATATTAATAAGTTTCCAAGACTTTCCTTTAATGAACTTCTTGAAGAACTGGTTAGGTTTACTGAAGCATTAAAGTATAAAAAAATATACGATTCAACCAGCAGCCTTTTAGTAACTGTGGACGGCTATAACACAGAGAAGTTTTTTATCAATAAAGAATGTCTATTAGGCGATTTACAACTTTGGAAAGGGAATTATCTGGAAGCGGCTTCACATTACAAAAATGTAATGGAAACAGGAACTCCAAGAAATGATGTGGACATGTACAGAATAAAATTTGCTGAGGTCATCACGAATAATGATTTAGCAGTTGGATATTTAAGATATTACGAACAGGACGCTACAACATTGGTAGACAATAATACACAAGGTTGGAGATCCATTTTTGGAAGAGACAGAGATGTATTATGGAACACAGAGTGGATATGGTCATTGCCTTTTGATAGTGATTTTGCACCTGGCAATCCATTTATTGAAATTTTTTCAAAAACAGGTGGGAAATATTTAGCAAAACCATCTAAATGGGCAATGGATCTTTGGCAAAGCAATACACAAAGCAATGGCTTTCCTTATGATGCGCGTGGACAAAAATTCACTTATAAAATGGTTGGCGGAGAACCTGTAATTATGAAATATATTTATAAATATGAAGCCGCTGCCAGTACGTTCAAAACAGATGGTGATTGGTTTTTATATCGGGCTGCCAAATTACATTTGCGCTATGCAGAAGCAGCCAACAGGGATAATCAACATAAAATTGCTGATGCCCTTTTAAATTTTGGAATAAAAGAGGCCTATACCCCTGAAGGTTATAATCTAAGTACAGGAGATGCAACAGATATCATGCAAACCAAACAAGCATTTCCGTATGATTTTGATGCCCGCCAAGGCGATTTCCCTTCTTATAGAGCAACCTGGCACCGTGGTGCTGGCATTCGTGGTCGTGCAAGACTTCAAAGAGCTCCAATCGTTGGAGATATTTTGATTTCTATTGAAAATAATATCATTGATGAAGCTGCTTTAGAATTAGCGTATGAAGGAAATCGCTGGGAAGATCTGGTACGTATTTCTTTACGCCGTAATGACCCTTCCTTTTTAGCTGAAAAAATATACCAAAAACTAAAAGGCGAAGGAAATACCAAAGCAGACGAAGTACGCTCTAAATTAATGAATGTCAATAATTGGTATTTGCCTTTTAATTGGTAGATAGCGCCTTGCATTTCAAAAAAAAGATATAAATAGCTTCAGAAGAAATCTGGAGCTATTTGCTTTTCAGGAGCTAATCCAGCCATCCACTATATCTTTGCCTGCTTAAAGAAAGCAGTCAAAGGATGCCGTTCCTGTCTGGGCTAGGGCAGCTGTTTTCAAAAAGAGCTTAATCAACAATTACGATTGGGGATCAAAAATCCAAAACAAACTCCTTTGAAATAGATTTATCAAAAAAAGCAGCATTAAATTTATAAAGCTTATCAGCTTTTTCAGAAACATTCTCTTTTTTTTCTTTTAAAGCAACTAAGACTTTTTCTTTTAAAAATTTTCTTCTAAAGTTCTCCTTGTCTGTTTCTATACCCAAAATTCCCTGGTAAAGATCCATCAATTCGGATATGGTAAACTTTTCAGGCAAAAGATTAAAACCAGCAGGTGACTGACGCACACACATCTCCAACTGATACAAACTATAATCTAATATTTGATTGTGATCCTGAATTAAATCAGGTATTTCAGTAGTTTTAAACCATCTTTGGTATAAATCAACAACACCAAATTTCACTCTGTAATCTTCAATATTTATAACTGTAAAATATCTTAAATTTTTAGAATCTGAATTAACTTCCGTTAGCTGCCTTAAAAATAAATCTTTATAGCTGCCAAATTCATTAAGTAAAGCCAAAACAGCTTCATCAGCATTTTTTACATTTTTTGCAACCCCCGATATGATTCCCCATTTTGTTCCTACTCCTTTGTTTTCTTTTGTTAACAACACCTTTAGGATGCCATTATCATACCCAAAAACAACACAATCAATTGTGACCTCATTCATACCTAATAGGTTTAGCATTAATAAATCATTTATGATAATCTGTTAAGAAATCAGGTAATCAAGAACCTCATAACACTAATATCATCACAAACATATTCCATTAAGACAAGATAACTATCCTGAACCGTGCTGGCACACGGAAATTTAATTAATTAAATAATTCAAAGTAAATAGTTTTTAATCTGAGTTTAATTAAAAGGAAAGCACTCCTAAAACAGAGTGCCTTAATTCTTTTCAGGAAAGTATTTGTTAGTCCAGACAAAACCATTTTTTCACATCTTTAGAAATAGTTTCTTCTATTAAAACATTTTCAAACTCATTAGTCCAAGGATTATATTCATACACTTTTTGCCATTCTTCATAATGAAGAACCACTTTTTGTATGGCATCACAAACAAATAACAACTCTTCGTTAGTCATTGTCGGATGCAATGAAACACGAACCCAGCCTGGTTTATTACTTAAATTTTTCCGAAGTAATTCGTTTGTGATTATTTCAGATTCCTGCTGATCAATATCAAACAAATAATGTGCATACGTACTCGCACAAGACCATCCTCCACGTACCTGAATTCCAAAACGATCGTTTAAAAGTCGGACAATTAAATTATAATGAATATTTTCTATAGTGAAAGAAACACAGCCAATTCGCTCCGTTTTAATATCTCCAAGAATTGACAAACCTTCCACTTTTTGAAGTTCCGAATAACAAAGATCCAATAACTCCTTATCTCTGTTTTTTATATTCTCAACACCCATTTGCTCTTTCAGTTCCAGACACAAAGCGGTTCTCATGACTTGCAAAAAGCCCGGGGTTCCGCCATCTTCCTTCACTTCTATCACATCACTATAATGATAACCACCCCATGGATCCGTGCATTTTACATTTCCACCACCCGGGTTATCAGGAAAATTGGATTTATATAACTTCTCATTAAAAACCAAAACACCGCAAGTTCCCGGCCCTCCTAAAAATTTATGGGGTGAAAAGAAAATTGCATCTAATTGTTCTTCCGGATCTTTGGGATGCATATCGATTTTGACATACGGTGCCGAAGCTGCAAAATCAACAAAACAAAATCCGCCATGTTGATGCATGACTTTGGCCAGTTCATAATATGGTGTAATAATTCCGGTAACATTTGAACAAGCTGTAAAAGAACCGATTTTCAATGGTCGATTTTCATATTTTTTTAGTTCTTCTGAAAGGATTTCAGGGTCAACCAAATTATTTCCATCCGCTGGCAAAACCACCACATCTGCAATGGTTTCATACCACGGAACCTGATTAGAATGATGTTCCATGTGTGTGATAAAAACTATCGGTCTTTCATCCTCATATTTAAGATTCACATTGTAAATATTATCAGCAGATCGTAATCCCATAATGCGCTGCAGTTTGTTCAAAGCTGCCGTCATTCCTGTTCCGGTTGTAACCAAAACATCAGATTCATTGGCATTAACATGCTTTTTTATCAAGTATCTGGCATGTTGGTAAGCATAAGTTGAAGCCTTGCCTGTTTCACTCGAAAAGGAATGGTTATTGGCAATCATCGGG
>CBFGNY010000091.1:0-17180 GCA_965650235.1 uncultured Flavobacterium sp.
TGATGGTTAGCGTTCCGCCATTTTTCTTCGCCAAAATGAAAATAAGAATTTTAACTTTTCACACTCCAGTTAATTACGGTGCTATTCTTCAGGCTTTTGCCTTACAAACTTATCTTAAAAATAAGTTTCCAGAGGCTGATGTTCAAAATATTGATTTCAAAACAGAAGAACATATAAAAAAGTATAATCTATTTATTAAAATTAGAAAAAATATTTTTTACTATGCACTATATCAATTAAGTGTATTATTGAAATATAATAAATTGATGGATAGAAAATCTAAATTTGCTGATTTTTTAAAAAATGAATTTTCTTTAACTCGTCGATATGCAACTGTTGATGAATTTCTTAATAATGTTCCTGATGCTAGTCATTACATAGTTGGTAGTGATCAAGTATTTCATCCTAACTCAAAATATTGGAAAGTTTATTTTCTTGATTTTATAAAAAAGGGGTCAAAAAAAATAGGTTATGCTCCAAGTTTTGGGATGTCTGATTTTAATAAAAAATTGGAAGACCGATTACAAGTAGTAGTAAATGATTTTGATAGTTTAAGCTGTAGGGAAAAAGATGGAGCCGAATTTCTTAGTAAAGTTAGCGGTAAAAATGTTCCTATGGTAGTTGACCCTGTTTTTTTATTAAGTCAAACGGAATGGCAAAAAATGGCTATCGAACCTAATTATAAAAGTAAATATATTTTTATTTATGATTTGAATGGAGGTGAAAATCTAATTAAGATAGCACAACAAATTAAACAATATACTGGATATGATATAGTATGTCAAACTCAAACTCCACATAAATCTTATAAGGTTGATAAACAATTCTATAATTTAGGACCTAGAGAGTTTGTAGGCCATATGTTGAATGCAGAGTATGTGATAACAGATTCTTTTCATGGAACAGCTTTTTCTATTTTATTTGGAAAAAAGCAATTTATTTATGTAGCAAGACCAAAAGCGTCTCAAAGGATAGAAAATCTAATGAGTTTAATAGATGGTAAAAGCCGAATTTATAAAGATTCAAAAAATTTAGATATTTCTAAAGAAGAAATTTCTTTTAAATATGATTTAGACATGCTAAATTCTACAATTAAAAGTTCAAAAGATTTTTTAACAAATTCAATAAATTAATTAATGATATCAGTAGTAATCCCAATGTATAATCGTGAACATGTAGTTTGTGAAACGATTAATTCGGTTTTATCCCAGACATTTAGTGATTTTGAAATCATCATTGTTAATGACGGTTCTAAAGATAACAGTTTAAATGTTGTAAAAGACAATTTTAATGATCCCCGAATAATAGTTATTGATCAAGAAAATCAAGGAGTTAGTGTTGCTAGGAATAGAGGTGTTAAAGAAGCTAAATATGAGTATATTGCTTTTTTAGATGCCGATGATGCTTGGAAATCTGAATTTTTGCAAACAATAATAGGAGCAATAAAACAAATACCAGACGCAGGCATTTATGGCACTAGTAGTTTACATACTGATTATGTAAGCAAACATGAAATTGATGGAACTGTTGCGCAATATAAAGGTAAAACACTTAAGGTAGATTGTTTCAAAAACATTAATTTGTTACCGCATACTAGTGCAATTGTTGTGAAAAAATCCATTCTTTATCAAATTGATAGCAATCTTGATGTTTTTCCAATAGGTATGCTAATGCATCAGGATTGGGCATTGTTTTTTAGATTAGCATTACTTGAAGATATTGTGTATGTTGGTATTCCTTTAGGAATCAGATATATTAATGTAGAGGGGCAAGTTACAGGAATTTCTTACGCAAGAAGAACGCATATTTTTCCCTCGGTAATTAGATACTATAATTTATTATCTTCATTTTATGTAGGAAACAAGTGTGATAATCCTTTTTTTTGGGTATTCTTACGATATAAATTAAGAGGTATTTTAAAAACAATGCTTCGTTTAAAAATGTATGATACTGTCGATTTATTTTGTTCAGATTTGAATGATAATATATTATCTAATTTTGAAAAATTTTTGTATCGAAATTATCGAAAAGCATCAATTTTATTTATTAATATTAATAAAGTTTACCTGAGAATTCTGAATCCTTCATTTACGAAAGTATAATTTTAATTAATTATTTAGTGACATTGCTCTTATTTCATTTTTACATATAAAGCACTGACTAATTTAAGTGAAAATTTTTAAACATAACTTTCAGAAATTTTATCAAATCAAAATTAAAGTCGAAGTCTTTTGTGGTCTATAAAAAACATGAAATTTATTTTTTTTCTGAGAGGGATATAGATTACTATTTTAAATTGTTTTTTGAATAATTTATATTCAGGCAGCTTACTAAGTTCCTAAAATATGAAATATTAGGTTAGTAATTTTAGGCTATAGTTTTTAAAACCAAACCGTTTTGCAATCTTAAAAAAGAAATTAATACGATAATAGGATAATTTATTTTCCAAACTTAAATATAACAGAATTGTCTATGAGAATACAAAAGCTAAATAGTTATACAATCTCTAAATTAGCTAAATTTAGTATAATATTATCTATAATTCCAGCAATTTATACTGCTCTTTTTCCTGGTAAGATTGCTGTAATAACTATATTGTGTAGTTATCCTTTAATTCCAATTCTTTTTTTCTCATTAAGAAAAGAGATGAAAAAAAGTTTTAACGGTTTTTTTTTTGTCAAGCTTTTTTATTTATATAATATCATAGTTCTGATACGAGGTTTGTTTGATGCTCATTCATCTAAAGATTGGAATGTTATGTTTTCATCAACAATACCTATATTTTTATTTATACATTTTTCAATTTACTTGGTTTCTTATAGATTCTTATTAAGTAGGATTTTTATCACGTATTTATCGTATGGTTTATTTTTAGCAATGATAGTTTTAGTTATTCCCGTAAAATATAATTTTGGATTTCCTCAAGTGATTTCACCTATTTGTATTATGGTTTTTCTGACACCTTTTTTAAATAGAAAATATTTTTTATTTATTGCCGGTATAGCATTAATTTCTTTTTTTAGTGATATTTCAAATAGATCAAATATGTTAAATATTATTGTTTCTTTTTTAATTGTTTCTACAAGTTTGTTTAAAAATAAACAATTTATTTTGTTAATAATCAAAAAAATAAGGGCGTTTCTTTTAATTCTGCCAATTCTTTTTTTAGTATTGGGTGTCATGGGAATATTTAATATATTTCAGATAGGAAATCTTTATTCAGATCTTAAAATTTCGGATGATAGTGGTAAAAGCCAAGAAGTTTTTGTTGATTCAAGAACCGCAATTTATATAGATGTTTTTTCACAGTTAATAAAAGATGATGCAGTTTTGTTTGGATTGGGGAGTTCTGGTAAAACGGAGACTTCTTTAATGGATGTAACTTCAGCTGATTTTGCGGAAATATACAAGGAGGGTAGAAGAAGTACTGAATCAGGGATGTTAAATTATATACAATGGGGTGGTATTATAGGAGGTATGGTTTATTTTTTACTTTTTGTTAAAGCATCTTATTATGGTATATTTAAATCAAGAAACTGGTTTTGTATTATGCTTGGATTATGGGTTGCTTATAAAGGTCTTTACTCTTTTATTGAGGATAGAATAAGTTTCTCAATAGCTTCTGTATTCATATTTATATCTATCGGTATATGTCTGAATAAAAATATACGATTGATGAGTGATGAAAAAATTAAACTCATTTCAACACAAATTTTAAATAATTCGGTAATTTTAAATTTTTTAACTTCAAAAAAAAATTTAGTTAATAAATACCAATAATTATGAACATACAAGACATCACAATTAGAGCATTAAAAAAAACATATAGAATTGTATTCAAGCCGTCTTTTATAAACCCTCTCTGTGATTCTAATAGACAATCAGCAAATGATAAAATATATGATTTATTGAGTAGTGATAAGCCATGTATGATTGCAAGATTTGGTACTACAGAATTAATTACAATAAATAATTATTTGTGTATTAAGAGTAAGGAATCATACGTAAAGAAAGTTTGGAATTACATTTCGGATAATACACATACTCCTTGGTGGGACACTAAAAATTTCAAGTATATGGATGAATTTTCAGGAGTTTTTCCGCCTATCGAAGATACAATGGTGCGCTTTTCTAAAAGATATTTGATAGATATTCCTAAAATTGATATTTTAGGTTCTTTTCAATATTGCGAGAAGTTTATGCCTCTAAAAGAAAATGTCTACAATGTACATCTCGAAACATTATATCCTTTTTTTGTTGAAAAACCTTGGACAGCTGCATTGAAAGGAAAAAAAGTACTGGTTATTCACCCATTTGAAGACACCATTAAGAAACAATATGCTCAGAGGGAAAATCTTTTTGATCATCCTGATGTTTTGCCAGAATTTGAACTCATTACTTTAAAAGCAGTGCAGTCCGTAGGGGGTATTAAAGTTCCTTATAAAGATTGGTTTGAAGCGCTCAAATATATGGAAGATCAAATTTCAAAGATTGATTTTGATATTTGTATTTTAGGATGTGGTGCTTACGGTTTACCTTTAGCTGCTTTTATTAAAGATATAGGTAAAAAATCTTTTCATTTAGGAGGAGGTTTACAGTTACTTTTTGGAATAAAAGGAAAAAGATGGGATGATCCAAATTATGGAGTTAATGAATTTAAGGCGTATAAAGGTTTGATGGCTAATTCTTATGCTAGTTTATATAATGAAAATTGGATAAAACCACTACCAACAGATACTCCTAAAATGGCATCAAAAGTAGATGGTGCAACTTATTGGTAATTAATTAATTTTATGAGATATAGCTATGATACGTTTTCTGAAAAAAATAAGTAAATCTTTTATTTTAAAGTATAAATTTTCTGATTCTTATATTGATTATAGTGCTTCTGTTTCATTAGATTCTTCTTTGTCAAAAGGAGTTAAGATTCTTAAAAATGTAAACTTAGGAAATTGTAAAGTAGAGAAGTTTACCTATGTAGGCATAAATAGTAATTTTTCTAATACAAGTATTGGATCTTTTTGTAGTATAGGTCCAGAAGTTATATGTGGTTTAGGTACTCATCCAACTAATTTTGCGTCAACATATCCTGGTTTTTATTCACAAAAAGCTTCAGGATCAGTTTGGTTTGGTCATAATCACGATTTTGAAGAACAAAGTAAAACAATAATAGAATCTGATGTCTGGATTGGAGCTAGAGCAATTATTATTGGAGGAGTGAAAATAAATACAGGGGCAATTATAGCAGCAGGAGCTATTGTTACAAAGGATGTTCCTTCATATGCTATTGTTGCTGGTGTTCCTGCTAAAATAATTAAGTATAGATTTAGCCCAGATGTTATAAAAGCGCTATTAGATTCTAAATGGTGGGAGCTTGAGGATGATCTTCTTAAAAAAGTTGCAATTCATATAGATTCTCCCGAATTGTTTTTAGAAAAGATTATTAATTTAAAAAATGAAGGATTTCCTTCTTGAACGAAACTTAATTTGTTCAACAAAATCTGCAATTGATATGAATTTTGATGTATTTAAAAAAATTTTTAAAATACCATATTACATCTATCGCTTTGTGAGAGATATTATTTATTGCAAACTTACTTTAGGGCATTGGGATAAATCTTGGAGGTTTCATTCTCTACCTTTAATTCAAAAGCATAAGAATTCAAAAATAATTATTGGTAAAACATTTGTTGCCTGTAGTAATGCCAAGAATAACTCAATAGGTATCTTTCAAAAGGTTATAATTAAGACCTTATCTTCAAAAGCATCATTAGTTATAGGAAATAATGTGGGTATTTCTGGGGCAACAATTTCCTGCATCGAAAATATAGTTATCGGAAATGAGGTATTGTTGGGGAGTGGTGTATTAATTACAGATAATGATGCACATGGTATTAGCCCATTATTTAGAAATGACAAGACAAAAATTTTGTCGAAAAAAATAAATATCGGTGATAATGTTTTTATAGGAGCAAGGGCAATAATATTAAAAGGTGTAACAATAGGGGAAGGGGCAATAATTGGAGCAGGATCAGTAGTTTCTAAAGATGTAGATACCTATGCAATTGTAGCTGGTAATCCTGCAAAAAAAGTAGGAGATGTTAGAGACGAGAGATATCAATAAACAATATTTAATGAATAATATAGCAGTTTTATTAACTTGTTTTAATAGAAAAGAAAAAACACTGAGTTGTTTAACTCAGCTTTTTATACTAAAAAGCAATTTAGATGTTTATCTGGTAGATGACGGTTCAACAGATGGTACAGGTAAAGCAATCTTAAAAGAATTTCCACAAGTACACTTGATTGAAGGATCAGGAAACCTTTTCTGGAATCGAGGAATGTATTTAGCTTGGGAAGAGGCTAGTGAAAAAGGTTATGACTATTACTTGTGGTTAAATGATGATGTTCTTCTGTATCAAAATTGTTTTGAGGAACTTTTTGATTGTGTTAACTTAACAAAAGGGAAGGCTATTATCTCTGGAATCATTGAGACGGTAGATAAAAAAAACACTTTATATGGAGGTTTTGATTCGGATAAAAAATTAATTATACCTAATGAAAAGTTAAATCCTATTAGAAATTTGAATGGTAATGTAGTCATAGTGCCAAACGAGGTTTATAAAGTTTTAGGTAATCTAGATTTGCATTATCATCATGATTTAGGAGACGTAGATTATGGATTACGGGCTCAAAAAAATAGTATTGGTGTTTTTACTACAAGAGTGGCTATTGCAAGTGGCGAAAAAAATGATATTTGTAGGGTAAGACAAAATAATACTACTGTGATCAAAAGATTCAAAAAATTATATTCTCCCTTAGGATCTAATCCAAAAATTATATTCTATTATAGAAATAAATATTTTGGTTTTATAAATGCTGTATCTTATTTTGCTTTTTTACATTTTATAAATATTGTTCCAGATAAGCTAAATAAATTAATCTTTGGAAACCGTTACATATAGTTCACTAAAATAAGCAATGAATACAATTAAAATTCTTCGCGTCATTTCATCAATGCATCCAAGTAATGGAGGCCCTTGCCAGGGAATTCGGAATGCTATACCTTATTTTCAAAAAGCAGGAATAAAAACTGAAGTAGTTTGTATGGATGATGAGAATAGTGATTATTCCATTACAGATAATTTTACTGTTTATAAAGTAGGAAAAGGTAAAACATCTTATCAATACCAATCTAAACTACTACAATGGCTAAAAAATAATATTTTAGATTATGACTTTGTAATTGTTCATGGCCTCTGGCAGTATCATAATTATGCAGTATACAAAACAATAAGATTACTGAAGAAGCAAAATCAAAAAGTTCCAAAAGTAAGCATTATGCCTCATGGTATGTTAGATCCTTATTTTCAAAAAGCAACAGAAAGAAAATGGAAGGCATTTCGTAATAAATTGGTTTGGAATTTTATAGAGAAAAAATGTATTAATCAGGCTGATGCTGTTTTTTATACTTGTGACGAAGAAATGCGATTAGCAGCTAACACTTTTAAAAGCTATAACCCTAAAAAAGTTTTTAATGTTGGATATGGTATTCAGAAGCCTCCTGAAAAAAGAGAAAGTCTGAAAGAGGATTTTTATAAAATGTATCCGGAAATTAAGAATAAAAGATATTTACTTTTTTTGAGTCGCATACACGAAAAAAAAGGGGTTGATTTATTGATAAATACTTACAATGAATTATTTCATAAAAATAATGATTTGCCTGATTTAGTTATTGCAGGTCCAACAACTTCGGAATACGCTCAGCAAATGATTAAATTATCCTCACATAACCCCAAAATACATTTTTCGGGAATGTTGACAGGAAATGCAAAGTGGGGCGCATTTTATAATTGCGAAGCTTATTTATTACCGAGTCATCAAGAAAATTTTGGAATCGCTATTGTTGAAGCTATGGCATGTAAAAAGCCGGTTTTAATAACAAAGAATGTAAATATTTGGAAAGAGATTCATGAGGGCGGTGGAGGATGGGTTTTTAGTTTCGAAGAAAATAATGGATTGAAAAAAAATCTTTCAGAAATAATCGAACAATCTGACGAATCTTTTACGGCAAAAGGAAGGAGAGCTTTTGAAACTTATCAAAATAATTTTGATATTGAAATTTGTGCAAATAAATTTATCCAAACTTTAAAGAGTATTTAATGGAAATTCCAAAATATATTGATACAATCCCTAAGTCTGATAAGATTTACAGACTGCTTTGGCGTATTACTTCATTATTTTTATTTAAACCTTTTTCACTACCTTTTTTTAATGGATGGAGAATTATTTTATTAAAAATTTTTGGAGCAAAAATTGGTAAAAATTGTGTTATTCATTCTTCATTAGATTTGCCATCTCCTAAAAATTTGACATTAGGATCATATTCAGCGTTGGGACCAGAAGTTAAATTTCATTTTGGAAAAACTATTATAGGAAATAAAGTAACAGTTTCTCAAAGAACTTATTTATGTAGTGCTACACATGAAACAACTTCAGTTAATACACCTTTTGTATCAGGTACAATTGTTATAAAAGATTTTGCTTGGATTGCAGCCGAAGCATTTATAATGACAAATGTTACAGTTGGAGAAGGTGCTATTGTGGGAGCCAGGGCTGCTGTTTTTAAAGATGTAAAAGATTGGACTATAGTTGGCGGAAATCCCGCAAAGTTTATTAAAAAAAGGATAGTTTATGATTATTAATAATTTTATTCCAGTACAAACAACCCCATTTGATAAAAAAACAAAAATTAGAATTCATCTTTGGAAACTGGTGAATAAAACTATATTTAGAGTTTTTCCTAATCAAATTAAAAAGCCAAGAATTATTTTGCTACGCTTATTTGGAGCTAAGTTAGAAAAAACAGTAAACATCAATAGGAAATCCAATATAGAACTACCTTGGAATCTGACAATGGGACATTTGTCTAGTTTAGGTGAAAATTCGTGGATATATTGTTTGGACAAAATCAATATTGGTCAAAAATGTTGTATAGGTAAAGATGTATATTTAATTACAGGTAGTCATCAGATTGACTCTGTAAATTTTAATATGATTACTAAACCAATAGTAATAAATGATGGATGTTGGATTGCAACAGGAAGTTATATACTAGCAGGAGTTACATTAGGTAGGTTTTCTGTAGTCGGAGCAAAATCAATAGTTATTAGAAACACAGATGAATTTGACGTTGTTGTTGGAAATCCTGCTAAGTTTATTAAAAAAAGACAATTGATAGATTAATTTTAATATTGTGAAATTGCATTACGACTTTAAATTATGAAACAAAGGATTGAGGATTTGGATTTTATTAAAGGCATAATGATCTTTCTAATGGTGTGCTTTCATATAAATGTTGGCCAACTAAAAAATATTACAGACTGGATTTATTCTTTTCATATGCCTGTTTTTTTATTTTATTCGGGATATTTTGTAAGTCTTTCTAAACCAATAAGTGAAAGGTTATATACCTTATTGAGATCTTTAATTGTTCCTTTTGTTTTTTTCGAAATTATTTATATTTTGATACTTTTTGTAGCAGGAAAGATAGGTTTCAATTTTTCGAACAGTATTGAAAATTTAGATGTTTCAATTTTTTTTTATCGTCTATGCATCAATCCTATTGGTGCATATTGGTACTTACATACACTTATAATTTGTTTACTTATACTTTTTGCAATTGAATATTTTAATATAAAAAATGATACTTCGGTTATTATTATAATTGGCTTGTGCTTTTTTATACTTTCATTTTATATTGAAGGATTTAAATTTGAGAATTCATTTTTCTTTGTGCTTGGCTATTTTTTTAAGATTTTTGCCTATGATGTGTATGCCTCTATATTATCATTTTTATGTATCATAATTATTTTTTTATATGGAGACAATAGTCGTGCATCAATTTCTTCAATAGGGACCACTTTTTTTGTCATTTCATTTTTGAAATATATTTACAACAAAATTTATGAGGTTATTCTTGTAAAATATTTTGTGTACTTAGGTAAAAATACATTAATAATAGTAGTACTACACCCAATATTTTTAAATTTATTTAAGCTTCTGGAAAAGTGGTTTTTAAAGATTGATTCTACATTAATAATGTATAGTTTGTTAAATACTTCTTTTACAATTTGTTTATCACTTATTACAGCAGTTATTTTTGATAAAATCAGTATAAGTAATTTGCTTTTTGGTAAAAAAATTTATGTTCCATACAAAACTCTTAAAAATGCGATTAATTAGCATTTATTTTAAATTCAATACTTATGATTTCAATACTTATCCTCACTAAAAACGAAGAGCAAGATTTACCAGGCTGTTTGGCATCGGTAACCTGGAGTGACGACATTCATGTGTTCGATTCTTTTAGCGATGATCAAACCGTAGCAATTGCTGAAAATGCTGGGGCAACTATTACACAGCGGATTTTTGATAATTGGTCAGCACATCAAAACTGGGGTTTGGCTAATATTGAATTTAAATATCCGTGGGTACTTTATATTGATGCAGACGAAAGGGTTTCAGAATCTTTACTAAATTCAATAAAAGCTCTTAAACCGGATAAAGACTCAAAGTTTGTTGCCTATGAGATTAGGAGAAGAGATTTTGCATGGAATGGAAAATGGCTAAGACATGCCCAAATGTCCCCTTTTTATTTAAGATTGTTCCGTCATGATAAAATGCGCTATGAAAGATTAGTGAATCCGGTTTCTATTCCTGATGGTCCTGTTGATAAAATAGATGGTTTTTTAGATCATTACCCTTTTAGTAAAGGATTTAGGTTTTGGATACAACGCCATTTAAGTTATGCCGATATGGAAGCTTTAACAAGAGTAAAAGATTTGGATAGTGGTATCACTTTTTCTGTTAGAAAAGCGTTGTTTGGTAAAGATTTTACAGAAAAAAGATACCATCAAAAAGGATTGTTTTACAAATTGCCTGGTCGTCCCATAATAAAATGGCTTTATATGGTAATAGTAAGAAGAGCATTTTTAGACGGAAGTGCTGGTTTGACCTATGCAACTTTACAATCGATTTATGAGTATTTTATTGTTTTGAAGAGCAAAGAACTGCTGAGTCAAAAAAAGAAATAAAAATAATTTTTTTCTTATCAAATCATAATTTATGAAGGTTTCCGTTATTACAGTTTGTTACAATCGAAAAGGAACTATTGAGCAATCAATAAAGAGTGTTTTGGATCAGGATTATCAGGATATCGAATATATAGTTGTTGATGGCAATTCATCTGACGGAACTCAGGATATTATTGAGACCTATTCAAATAAGATTGCAAAATATGTTTCAGAACCTGATAAAGGAATGTATGATGCCATCAATAAGGGATTGGGTATGGCAACAGGAGATATAGTAGGTTTGATGCATTCAGATGATGTTTTTTTTGACGAAAGTGTAATTAGCAAAATAGTAGCAGTTTTCAATAAAAATCCAAATACAGATGCTGTTTATGGAGATGGCATTTATGTTACCAATGACGCAGAACAGAAAATAGTCCGTAACAGAATTGGAGGTTCTTATGATTATAAAAAAATAAAAGCCGGCTGGTTGCCCTTGCATCCTACAGTTTATATAAAAAGATCAATCATAGAGAAATATGGAGACTATAATTTAGATTTTAAAATTGCTTCAGACACGGAGTTCTTACTACGATATCTGTACAAATACAAAATAAATATATATTATCTCAATGCTTATATTGTAAAAATGAGAATGGGAGGTTTAAGCACGAATTATAAAAGGGCTTTTGAAGTTTTGCGTGAGGATTATAACATATATAAGTTTCACAAATTATCTGGCGCAAGAGCAGTTTTTCAAAAAAAAATGCTTGCACTAATGCAATATGTTAAAAAATAAATTTAAATGATGAATAATAAAACCTTTTTTTAAAGTTTATGAAGATTTTAGATGCCTTATCTCGTCATCGTTTTTCCCGCTATTTTAAACTTTTGTTTGTAATTTGGGATGTACTACTTTTAAATTTTGCTATAGTATTATCCGCATGGGTACGATTTGGGAATTTAGATAAACTTTTTTTAAAAGAGGTCCAAACCGTTTCCTTTTTATCCAATTTGATATGGATAGCCTTGTTATTACGTAATGACTCCTATCGGATAGTACGCATTGAACCTTTAGAATCTATTTTAAAGCGTACTACTAAAAAATTCATATTTCATATTGCAATTATCGCTTTTTTTGTGCTGTTTTTAAAGTATTCACAAATTTCGAGGTTTCAATTGCTTTATTTTTATTCCTTTTTCTTTTGTTTATTAATGCTTTCCCGGTTTTTGTCAATGGAACTTTTAAAATATATTAGGGCAAAAGGATATAATTTTAAAAACGTGATTATTGTTGGAGCAAATGATGCCGGAGAAAGAATTCGTAAAACATTATCAAAGGATTTAACGTATGGATATCGCTTTTTAGGTTTTTTTGATGAAAAAGTAGATCCTTTTGCTTTTATTTCTTCTCCGGTTTTAGGCGGATTTCAGGATATAGAAAAATATATAGTAACCCATCAGGTTGACGAAATGTATGTAGCATTGCATATCGATAATATCGATGTAATCAATGATTTAATAAAAATTTGCGAGCATCATATGGTTCGTGTTAAATTTATTCCTGATTTTCAGTTGTATACAAAATCCAGCAAGGTAGAAATTTCTTTTTATGAAAATACCCCTGTTCTTATGTTTCGTAGGGAGCCATTGGAGTATACTGTAAATAGATTGTTGAAAAAAGTATTTGATATTGTCTTCTCTCTTGGGGTAATACTCTTAATTTTTCCGTGGCTGTTTCCAATAATAATGATTTTGATCAAAATTGAATCTCCGGGCCCGGTTTTTTTCAGACAGGAACGTTCAGGCCGCGATAATGAGTCTTTTTTTTGTTGGAAATTCAGAAGTATGCGGGTTAATAAACAAGCTGATAAATTACAGGCAGGGAAAGGAGATGTGCGTATTACAAAATTTGGGGCATTTATCCGAAAAACAAGTATAGACGAATTACCGCAATTTTTTAATGTTTTTTTAGGAGATATGTCAGTGGTGGGTCCTAGGCCGCATATGGTTAACCATACAAAACAATACACCGATTTAATTGGTAATTATCTGGTGCGACAATATGCAAAACCTGGCATTACCGGCTGGGCTCAGGTTAATGGATACCGAGGCGAAACCAGAGAGTTGATTGATATGCAGAACAGAGTTGAATATGATATTTGGTATATCGAAAACTGGAGTATTCTATTAGATGTTAAAATTGTTATTAAAACTGTTTTAAATATATTTAAAGGAGAAGAAAATGCATATTAAGGTTTTGATATTAATATTTAAAATCTTATCTTCAATAATTAAAACTTCATGTTTTTTAAATAAATGCTTATATTTTTATAGCTCTATTATCTTATTAAAAAATAAATAGTATTCTTATATTTGCTTACAAATACCAACATCCGAATGAATTTAAATTTTTTCAATTATACAAAAACAAGCTTATTTTTTATCTTGTTACTTTTATTAATTTCCTGTGCTTCCAAAAAAGATATTGTGTATTATCAAAATATTGATGGAATAAACAATCTGCAAAATACACCTTCCTATGAAGTGAAAATTCAGCCTGACGATTTATTGATGATTATAGTATCAGCTGAGGATCCGGAAATAGCAATTCCTTTTAATTTAACTTCGGTAAGTGTGCCTAACAGGGCAAATTTACAGGCTGCAACTGGACAATTGACATTTCAGTCTTACTTAGTGGACAGAAGTGGGGATATTGAATTTCCTGTTTTAGGGAAATTGAAAGTGGGAGGTTTAACTAGAACTGAAGTTCTTAAGTCATTGCAAGAGAAGATAGGAGTTTATATTAAAAATCCAATAATTAATATGCGAATCATGAACTTTAAAGTTTCAATGCAGGGTGAAGTGAATTTGCCTGGAACGTACTCTGTTGATTCGGAAAGAATTACTCTGATTGAAGCTTTGAGTATGGCTAAGGATTTAACTATTTATGGGAAAAGAAATAATATTTTGATCATTAGGGAAATTAACGGTGCTAAATCCTATAATAGGATAGATATTACGAAAGCAGATTTTATCAATTCTCCTTTTTATTATCTAGCCCAAAATGACGTAGTATATGTGCAGCCGAATAATGTAAAAGTGAATGCATCGGCAGTAGGCCCTAATACTTCGGTAATCATTTCTGCGATTTCTATTTTAATATCGCTTTCGGTCTTACTTTTTAAATAAAATTGATAAACAAAGAAAAATGCAAGATTTTTATAATGATGGTTTAGAAGATGAAATCAAAGAAGGGGATCTTCGTGAGCAGCTGGATAAATATCTAATTCACTGGAAATGGTTTATTTTAAGTGCTTCCCTTTGTTTGGTTTTTGCTTTTTTATATTTAAGATACACGGCTCCAAGCTATGAGGCGAGTACTTCTATACTGGTAAAAGATGAAAAAAAAGGAGGAATGCTCTCAGAGTTATCTGCCTTTTCAGACTTAGGATTAGGAGGTGGTTCTGTTAATAACGTTGATAACGAGATTGAAATCCTAAAATCCAGGACCTTAGTAGAGTCAACGGTAAAAAAGCTCAATTTAAATATCTCCCTTCTCGTTGAAGGAAATGTGGTAGATCGTGACATATATAGAGGGTCACCTGTAGATGTTCATTTTAGTAATAAAACAGAATTATTTGATAAGGCAAATATAACTTTGAAATTAGATTTATTATCAAAGGATAGTTTCTCTTTAGAAAATGTAATTGTTGATGAAGTTGCGACAGAAAAGGTTATTTTGTCATCCAAAAAACAATTTAAATTTGGTGAAAAAATCCCTACGAGTATAGGGGTGTTAACTATTGGAAAGACTCTATCTTATAAACAAAATTATATAGGAAAAGATAAACCAATTCGAATTGTAATTAGTCCAATAGAAAGTGTGACTGCCAGTTTTAGAAATAAATTAAGTGTAGCGCCAATTAGTAAAACCAGTAGCGTAGTAAATATATCTATAAACGATCCGGTTCAGGAAAAAGCGGAAGATTTTCTGGATACTATGATTCAGATTTACAATGCAGATGCTGCTGAAGATAAAAATTTTATTTCTGAAAATACCTCTAAATTTATTTCTGAACGTCTGGCATTAATTACAGAAGAATTGGGTGGTGTAGAACAAGATGTAGAAGCTTTTAAGAAGGCGAATAGATTAACAGATATAGAATCGGAAGCAAAACTCTTTATAGAAGGATCAAACGAATATGACAGAAAAGGGGTTGAAACTGAAATCCAATTGAATGTAGTTTCATCTTTACTTGATTTTATTAAAAAGAGTACCAATGCTGATTTACTGCCAAACAACATTATAACGGATAATGATGCGGGAGGGCTAATTTCGTCTTATAATCAATTGGTTCTAGACCGTAACCGGATTTTAAAATCGGCTACTACCGAGAATCCTTCAGTACTAAAATTAGATGCGCAAATTTCATCGCTAAAAGCGAATGTAGCTACAAGCTTAAGGAGGATGCAGTCTAATTTGCAAATCCAAAACAGGGATTTAAAAAGTCAGGAAAGAATTCTGAATAGTAAAATTGGTAAAATTCCAGTTCAGGAACGCCAGTTCAGGGTAATTGCGAGGCAGCAAAAAGTTAAAGAAGAATTGTATTTGTATTTGTTACAAAAGCGTGAAGAAACGGCGATATCATTAGCAGCTACTGAGCCTAATGCAAGGGTTATAGACGCAGCAAAAGCAAATAAAAATCCGGTAAGTCCAAAGAAAAATATTATTTATTTGGCTGGATTTTTAATTGGACTGTTAATTCCTTTTGGAATTATATACGGACATGATTTGTTAGACACCAAAATCAAGAGCAGACTGGATTTGGAAGGGAAAACACAAATACCTTTTATTGGTGATATTCCGACTTCTGAGGATGCTAATGAATTAATCAAAACAGAAAGCAGGACAAGTTCTGCTGAAGCTATACGGATTGTTAGAACAAATCTGGAATTTATGTTGACAAATGTTCCGGAAGGGCAGGCTAAAACTATTTTTGTAACCTCTACTTTTCCAGCAGAAGGTAAAACCTTAGTATCCGTAAATCTTGCAGCTACATTTGCGCTGTCTGGTAGGAAAGTTTTACTGATAGGAATGGATATTAGAAATCCGAAATTTATGGATTATTTTGCAATGCCAAATTTGGGCTTGACTAATTATTTATCTTCAAACGATACTGATATTAGCAGATACATCATTAAGCATAATGATTATGAAAGTTTCTACATATTGCCTTCAGGCGTAATTCCTCCAAATCCGGCAGAGTTGTTGATGGGTAAGAATGTAGATGCCCTTTTTGAAACCTTAAAAAAAGAATACGATTATATTATCGTTGATACTGCTCCTGTAAGTTTGGTTGCTGATACATTACTTGTAGCAAAAAATGCAGATACTTTTGTTTATGTAATGCGTGCAAATGTTTTAGAAAAACGTATGTTGTCTATTGCAAATACTTTTTATAGGGAAAAGAAGTTACCAAATATGTGTCTGGTCCTTAATGATACCGATTCTACTAAAGGATATGGATATGGATATGGAGTCAAAGCAGAAAAAAAATCATGGTTTAATAAATTTAAACCACTAAGCTAAATTTAAACAGTCTTTTATAAATCAAAAGGTCCAAATTTAATTTGGACCTTTTTTATGGGATATCTTAAAATTAGTTTTAGAATTTAAAAAATTGATTATTAGATATGACTCTTTTTAACTCTTCAGGGGTATTTATTTTTATTCTATGCTCAAATGAAGCTATGTGATTGTCATGATGTACATCGGAACCTGCAAAATCATACATCCCCTTCTTTAGCAGCTGTTCAGAAATTTTAGTAATTTCTTCGCCATAATAACCTGTTACTGCCAATAAGTTTAACTGAAACAAGCATCCGGCTTTTTTTAGTCTTTCGTATTCCGCAAAATTCTTATGATAAAATAAATAGCGTTCAGGATGTGCTAAAACCGGAATGTATCCGGCAACCTGCAAGTCAAATAGAATTTTATACAATTGTACAGGAGCATTCATATATGACATTTCTACGAACACATAATTGTCTTTTAGTGCAAGAAGTTTTTCAGTTTTTAAGTGCTTTTCAAACCAATCATCC
>CBFGNY010000092.1:0-16948 GCA_965650235.1 uncultured Flavobacterium sp.
CTCAGGATGTTCAGATTATTTGGCAATGCGGGAAGTTATATTTCGAGGATTATAAAAAATACAATCAGCAAAACGTAAGAGTAGTTGATTTCATTGAAAGAATGGATTTTGTTTACGCTGTTGCAGATGTGATTATTTCACGTGCAGGAGCATCATCAGTTTCGGAATTATGCATTGTTGGAAAGCCCGTAATTTTTATTCCGTCGCCAAATGTAGCAGAAGATCATCAGACTAAGAATGCACAGGCGATTGTAGATGTAAAAGGAGCCATTTTACTGAAAGAAACAGAATTGGAAAGTCAGTTCAGTATTGTTTTTGAAGCTTTATTGAAAGATGAAGGGAAACAAAAACAATTAAGCGAAAATATTAAAAAACTGGCAAAACCAAATGCTGTGAAAGTTATTGCAGAAGAGATTAAGAAGTTGTTATAATATAACTTTTAAAGGTAATTATAAAACAGAATAAAAAATTTAGAACGCTATTTTTAAGCGTTTTGAGTTATTAAAATAAGAAAAATACAAAGGCTTAATTACTAGTTTTTTATAAAAATAAAGTAACCTGTAAACTCAAAATTAAAAAATTGAAATGAATTTAAATCAAATACAGAACGTCTATTTTATTGGTATCGGAGGAATCGGAATGAGTGCTTTGGCCCGTTATTTTAAATATATTGGGAAAAAGGTTTCAGGTTATGATAAAACGCCTTCAATGCTTACGAATGAATTGATGGAAAGCGGTATTGATATTCATTTTGAAGACAATATTGGTTTAATCCCATCCGATTATTATGTGGAAAATACGCTGGTAATTTTTACACCGGCAGTTCCTATGACGCATTCTGAATGGAATTACTTTATTGAAAGACAATATCAGGTTAAAAAACGTGCCGAAGTTCTCGGACTTATTACTAAGGATACTTTTAGTTTTGCTGTTGCAGGAACTCACGGAAAAACCACAACTTCCAGTATTTTGGGGCATATACTGCACGAAAGCGGGGCAGATGTAACTGCTTTTGTGGGAGGAATTGTAGAAAATTACAACTCTAATTTAATTGGAAGCGGAAAAACCGTAACAGTTGTAGAAGCAGATGAATTCGACAGGTCATTTTTGCATTTACATCCTAATATTGCGTGTGTAACATCGATGGATGCTGATCATTTGGATATTTATGGAACGAGTGATGCAATTGAAGCTTCGTTTGTGGAATTCGCTTCTAAAGTTGAAGATAAAAATAATCTCTTTATAACGAATGAATTACCTCTTGATGGAGTGCAATGCGCTATAAATGAGAATGCTGCTTATAAAGCTTTCAATGTTAGGATAGAAAATGGAAGTTATGTTTTTGATGTTCAGACCCCATCAGAAATCATGAAGGATTTGCGTTTTGGATTGCCTGGAAAGCATAATTTAATGAATGCACTTATGGCTATTGCAATGTCAAAAACATTTGGCACATCAACAGGTTCAATTGCAAAAGCGCTTGCTTCTTTTAACGGAATCAGAAGACGATTTTCATACCAGATTAAGTCTGAAAATCTAGTTTATATTGATGATTATGCGCATCATCCAACAGAAATAAACGCTGTACATCAAGCAGTTACAGAGTTGTATCCGGAAAGAAAAGTGTTGGCGGTTTTTCAGCCGCATTTGTTTAGCAGAACAAGGGATTTTGCTGATGGATTTGCAGAAAGTTTATCACAATTCGATGAAGTGTTTCTTATGGACATTTATCCGGCACGCGAATTACCGATGGAAGGAATTACATCAGAATGGTTGTTGGCGAAAATGACAAATCCGAATAAAAAAATTGTTGCTAAAGATGATTTATTAGCGGAAATCAAAGCCAGTGATGCGCCAATAATTGTAACAATCGGAGCTGGTGATATTGGAGAAATGGTACCCTCAATCAAAAAAATGCTAAATGAAAATATTTAATTGGACAAATATTCGATTGATTGTCATTTTTGGACTCGTTCTTTTTTTGTATTCGTTTGCTCAGCATCGAAACGGAGACCGAAAATTGAAGAAATCTATGGTTGTTTTTGTAGGAGATAATACGCTTTTCGTGAAGCCGGAAACGGTTAATAAATTGTTGATAGAAAATAAAAGAGACGCTTCCAGTATCCGAAAAGATGAGTTAGATTTGAATAAAATAGAAAAAAGCCTTGATACGCAAGAGATGATTGAAAAGTCAGATGTTTTTGTAAGTATCGATGGAGTTCTCAAAGCGCGGGTAAAACAGAGAACACCAATAGTAAGAGTTTATGATGGTGCAAGCTCTTTCTATATTGACTATGAGGGAAATAAAATGCCCTTGTCAGACAATTTTACAGCGCGGGTTCCTCTTGTTTCGGGAACGATAAATAAAAAAAATAACGAAGATTTAGCTGCCCTATTTCGCACAATTTATGACGATGCGTTTTTGAAAAAAAACATCATTGCAATAGAAATTATGCCTAATGGTAGCTTAAAAATGTTTAATAGAAATTATAATTACTTCATTGATTTTGGAAGAACAATGAATGTGGATGAAAAATTCAGGAATTATAAAGCCTTTTTTCAAAAAGCTGTTTTAGATAGTTCGTTATACAAATACAAAAAAATTGATCTTAGGTTTTCGGAACAAGTAGTTTGCACAAAATAATAGAAAATGGAAAAAGATAACATTGCAGTAGGTCTAGATATTGGAACCACCAAAATAGTTGCCATGATAGGCAAGAAGAACGAGTATGGTAAATTGGAAATTTTGGGTATTGGTAAATCCAAAAGTCTGGGCGTAGCGAGAGGTGTTGTAAACAACATTACGCAAACTATACAGTCGATTCAGCAAGCTATTCTTGAGGCCGAAACTAATTCAGGTTATAAAATTAAAGATGTTGTTGTTGGGATTGCAGGGCAGCACATCAGAAGTATTCAGCATACAGATTACATCAGCCGAAGTAATCCGGAAGAGGTAATTGGCGAAAAAGATATTCAACTTTTGATTGACCAGGTAAATAAACTGGCCATGTTACCGGGAGAAGAAATTATTCATGTTTTGCCACAAGAGTTTAAAATCGATGGACAATCTGAAATAAAAGAACCAATCGGAATGTACGGTGGAAGATTAGAATCTAGTTTTCACGTAGTAGTTGGGCAGGCGTCATCAATCAGAAACGTTGGGAGATGTATTCAGAGTTCAGGAATAGAATTATCCGGATTGACATTAGAGCCATTAGCTTCTGCTGATGCTGTTTTAAGTCAGGAAGAAAAAGAAGCTGGTGTTGCACTTATCGATATCGGTGGCGGAACAACAGATTTAGCCATTTTTAAAGATGGAATCATTCGTCATACTGCTGTAATTCCTTTTGGAGGAAATGTAATTACTGAAGATATTAAAGAAGGATGTTCTATTATTGAAAAGCAGGCAGAACTTTTAAAAATAAAATTCGGATCTGCATGGCCAGGAGAAAATAAGGACAACGAGATTGTTTCTATTCCGGGTTTAAGAGGAAGAGAGCCAAAAGAGATTTCTCTTAAAAATTTGTCGAAAATTATTCATGCCCGTGTGGTAGAAATAATTGAGCAGGTTTTTGCTGAAATTAAAGCTTACGGACATGAAGATCCACGTAAAAAATTAATTGCCGGAATTGTTCTTACAGGCGGGGGAGCACAATTAAAGCATATTAAGCAATTAGTAGAATATATCACTGGTATGGATACCAGAATTGGATATCCAAACGAGCATTTAGCAGGTAACTCCAGCGAAGAAATTTCAAGTCCATTATTTGCAACAGCAGTTGGATTAGTAATGAATAGTATTGAAAATAGTACAGAAAGTGCTGTTAGGGTAGAGGTTGTAAATGAGCAGCCAAGGGTTGTTTATAGAAATGCTCCTCCAGTAACCCAACAGCGATACGAAGTTGAAGAAAACTACGTTGAAAGAGTTGAAACTATTGGGCAATCAAGAGAAGTTAAAAATAATGTTGCTGTCGAGGAATCTACAGAAACAAAAATCAGAAGATCATTTTTTGATAGATATGTCGATAAAATCAAAGATTTTTTAGACAACGCAGAATAAAAGAATAAGAGAAAAGGAAATTACTATTGGTCCCAAGTCAAGAAGTAAAAAATGTATTAAATAAGAATTTCAAAACCAAAAAGATGATGAGCAACTCAGAATTTGGAAGTATTTCATTTGATTTACCAAAAAATCAATCAAATGTAATTAAAGTAATAGGTGTAGGAGGCGGCGGAAGTAACGCTATTAACCACATGTTCCAGCAAGGGATAAAGGGTGTGGATTTTATCGTTTGTAATACAGATTCACAAGCATTGCAAAACAGTTCCGTGCCAAACAAAATTCAGTTAGGAGTAAATTTAACAGAAGGTCTTGGAGCAGGAGCTAATCCTGACGTTGGACAACAATCTGCTATTGAAAGTATCGCGGACATCGAAAAAATGTTAGACCGTAATACTAAGATGGTATTTATTACCGCTGGTATGGGAGGAGGAACAGGTACAGGTGCCGCTCCGGTAATTGCACAATTGGCAAAAGAAAGAGAAATTTTGACAGTTGGTATCGTAACAATTCCTTTTCAGTTTGAAGGAAAAGTTCGTCAGGAACAAGCACTTTTAGGTATTGAAAAATTACGCAAGCAAGTAGATTCGCTAATTGTAATCAATAATAATAAATTAAGAGAAGTATACGGGAATCTTGGTTTCAAAGCAGGATTCTCTAAAGCGGATGAAGTTTTGGCAACAGCCTCAAGAGGTATTGCTGAAGTAATCACACATCACTATACTCAAAATATCGATTTACGTGATGCTAAAACTGTTTTGTCAAATAGTGGAACGGCAATCATGGGATCTTCTGTAGCGGCTGGAGAAACAAGAGCAAAAGAGGCTATCGTTTCGGCTTTGGATTCTCCGCTGTTAAACGACAACAAAATTACTGGTGCCAAAAACGTATTGTTGCTTATCGTTTCTGGATCAAACGAAATTACGCTTGATGAAATTGGAGAAATCAACGATCATATTCAGGCAGAGGCAGGCTATAATGCTAATATTATCATGGGAGTTGGAGAAGACGAAACTCTTGGTGAAGCTATTGCCGTAACTATTATTGCTACTGGTTTTGATGTTGAGCAACAAAATGAAATCGTTAATACTGAGCCTAAAAAAATCATTCATACATTAGAAGATGAACAAAGAAGTGTTCATAATCTGACAAACAGATCGGTTACATCTTTTGATTTAAATGCAGAAACAACTACTGCAAAATCAGAAGAAAAAATTGTTTTTGATTTGATGGATGATACTCCTTTTACTGATACAATTGCTCCGATAGTTTCAACTCCGGTAGTTGCTCCGGTTACAGTTGCTCCAACTATCAATCAGGAAGAGTTGGTGGTAATGTCTGAGTTTATCAAAAATCTTGATGTAACTTTTGAAATTGTTTCGCCAATTTCAGATATTGATTTTACTATTTCAGCTCCGGAAGTACAATCTTTTCAGGAAACAAAACAGGTTCAGCAAAGAGTTTTCGAAAGAGAAGAGCAGACTACTTTTTCTTTTGATTTACCTCTTTTTAAAGCAGAGCCTGAAGTAAAAAGAGAACCGGTAGTTGAGGATAATAAAATTTTATTCGAATTGACAAATGAGACCCGAAATATAAAAGTAAATGAACCTGTTTCATTTGTACCGGTAACAGAACTGTCTGAAAACGGAATCATCAAATATTCCTTGGAGGAATATATGGAGGTCGAGAATGATTTGATGACATCAAAACCAGTTGAAAAAGGGATTGAAAATGTAGTTCCTGAGGAACTGAACATCACATTGTAGCCAACAGTTGATTTCGCCAGTGAGCCTGATTTATCAGTTGCTTCATATGTTTCTCCTATGGAGCTGACAATCGAGGAAACCTTACGCTTAAGAGCAGAAGAAAGAAGAAAAAAACTAAAAGAATTTAATTATAAATTCCACAACAATGTTTCCCGAATTGACGAACTTGAAAAAGAGCCGGCGTATAAACGATTAGGAATCGATTTGTCTAATTCGCAGTCAAATACAACCAATTCAAGAATCTCACTAGGGACAGATAGCAATAACGATTTGCAATTGCGTTCTAATAATTCATTTTTGCACGACAACGTAGATTAATTTGCAATCATAATATTAGGATAACCCGAAAATTGGATTTAATTTTCGGGTTATTTTTTTTATCTTCGCACAGAATTTGAAAATTTGGTTTCTTTACTTCATTTAAAGTTAATCTTATTATCAGTTCAGGCGAAGTCGAGAGCACTTTCAAATAATATCAATTTATAAGCACTTAGTTTATTAAATAAAAAGAAGATGAGTTTACAAACACAGATCATGGACGAAATAAAAACCGCCATGAGAGCAAAAGATACAGTCGCCCTGGAAGCCTTAAGAGCTATTAAATCTGAAATGTTGTTGGCAACAACGGCTACAGGTTCTAAGGAAGAATTAACAGAAGACGATGAAGTTAAATTACTTCAAAGATTAGTAAAAACCCGTAAAGAAAGTGCCAGAATTTTTACAGAACAAAAACGTCCTGACTTAGCTGAACCAGAATTGGCTCAGGTTGCAGTAATCGAAAAGTTTTTACCAGCTCAGTTAAGTGAAGAAGAAGTAGAAGCCGTAGTAGCAAAAATCATTGCTGAAACAGGAGCTTCAGGAATTGCTTCAATGGGTAAAGTAATGGGATTGGCCTCTGCTCAATTAGGAGGAACTGCCGAAGGAAAAACCATTTCTGCAATTGTAAAGAAACTTTTGGTATAAAATTCCAATTTAAAAAATTAAAATTTATTGTTTGACTGCGTAGTTCAACTGGATAGAATATCAGATTTCGACTCTGAGGGTTGCAGGTTCGAACCCTGTCGCGGTCACAAATCCTTCTCGGATACAAAGCGTAACTCATAAAAGTTGCGCTTTTTTATTATTTATAAGATCAAAGAATAAGTGGAAAAGTGATAATTGAACTTAATTACAAATGGATTCACTAACACAAATTGTTTTAGGAATAGCTGTAGCTGAATTATGTGCAGGTAAAGAACTTAGAAATAAAACCTTTTTATACGGTGCCATTTTAGGGACAATGCCAGATTTAGACATTTTAATTGGCTTATTATTGGATCCCGTAAATGCAGTTATGATTCATCGCGGAATAAGCCATTCAATTCTTTTGTTTCTGGTGCTGTCTCCTCTTATAGGATTATTGATTTCAAAAATAGAAAATAAAAGAATAACCCCATTTAAGGCCACTTCCATGGCTTTTTGGTGTTTGTTGACGCACGTTTTGCTGGATATGTTCACTTCATGGGGAACACAAATTTTATGGCCACTTGAAAAACGTTTTGCTTTAAAAACAATATTTGTCATTGATCCTTTATATACCATTCCGTTGCTTGTAACCATAATAATGACATGGAGAGTCAAAGATGCATTTTTGCGTAAAAAATACATAACTAATGGGCTGGTTATTAGCAGTACGTATCTGGCTTTCTCCTGTTTGGTAAAATTATATGTCTTAAAACAGTTTGAAAAAACTTTGATGAAAGAGGGAATAAAATATTCAGAAATTATTGTTAAGCCCACAGCATTTAATATTATTTTATGGAATGCAAATATTGCAACAGAAAATGCTTATCTATTGGGAGATTATTCCCTTTTTGATAGTCAGACTATCTCCTTTACAAAGTATTTGAAAAACAGTGATTTAGAGCTGGCATTAAAAGGTAATTCCGATTTTGAAAAATTAAAGAAAATCAGTGAAGGTTGGTACATTATTTCTAAAAACAATGATACGTTATATTTTAACGATTTGCGTTTCGGACTCTTAAACAATTCACCAGCTCAGCCACAATTTGCTTTCAGCTATCAATTCATCCCTACAAATTCTGGCTTGAAAGCTATTGAAGTCATCAAAAAAAAGAGAGATGGCAAACTATTGCTTCAAAAGACTTTCAAGCGTTTACAAGGCAATTAAAGAGATCTGTCAAACCAATCTTTTTATTTAGGAGCTTAATCCAGCCATCCACTGTATCTTTTGTGGCGAACCCCGCCCCAAAAGGATGTCGCTTCTGTCTGGGCTAGGGGTTCCGGATTCTAAAAAATAGAAGAATAGAAATAGATTATTCTTTATTGAGGATTTTTTGCAGATAACCTTGAAAATTAGCGAAGCCATTTTTAGAGAGATTTTCAAGATCAATCATTTTATTTAAGCTAGTGTCGTAAATTGCCAGTTCTGAATTTTTGCCAGTTTTGCTATTTCAAATAAAGCTTTTTCACCATAAAGTGAAATCATTTTGTTGCTCACAAGTTCATCATCCATGTAAAAATCTATAGAAAAACCATTTCCTTTGATTTCGCCAGATTGTTCTATGTCAAAATGATCAGATATGATTTTGTCAAAATTTATCGGAATAAATTTTTTCTCATCTATTTCATCAATAGAACTAATTTTTTGTGCTGAACTGAATAAGACAATGTTCCAACTCATGATATATAACTTAGAGTAAATAAATCATTATTCTTCAAAAACTTTTTCTGTATCAACTGCATTGCTTTCCTGATACAATTTTTTACCAATTATTCCTTTGTCACCTAAGGCACGGCCTTTTATTAACCAGGCTATTCCAAAAGCAAAAAGAGAAAGAGATTCAAAAAGCAAAGTTGAATAAGGGAACAATTTTAGCTGCTCCGATATGGGAACCATACTTATAAAGATGAGTATCGAATAACCACAGAACCTATAAATATTGTTTTCGTTCAATATGCTTTTTGGGTCTCTTGTTTCGTTTTCCTGTCCAATAGTAAAAACATTAATCGCTAATAGGGCTAGTATTAAAAAAAATATAGCAGCAAATCCGTAATGGATCCAGCCAAGCCATTTTTCAGTGTATGGAACTAAAGTATAAATTTTAATTTCAAAATTATCAGGATTCATTGGGATTAACGCTACGCCAATTGCCATGATTCCTGAAATATTAGTCAATAGGTTGTCGTTTTTCCAGAATGAAACATTGCCATGTCCTTTGTACCGAATTAAAAACAATCCTACAGCACACAATGTCCCGGTAAAAATTTCGCGGAGATTAGTATAATAATAATCACTGATAGAGGGTTGAACAGGAGTCTGGAAAAAAGGAATTAATGAAAAACCTAATAAAAGTATAGGCTGGCTTATTCCTAAGTAGCCAATAGCACGCCGGATTCTTCTGTAGGTAAAAATATCATAACTTTCAATTTGGATTTCTTTATTGTCTATTTTCATTACGAATGATTTTTTCAATGATAATTATCTCATGATATCCGTATCAACAGGAATGTATCCTAAATGCCTGCTTAAAGATAAAATCTGTCCTTTGTGATGGTATTCATGAGTAATTACATGGCTAAAAAGCCTGAACGGATTTGCTGAATTTTTGACATTTTGTGTTTCGTATGATATTTCATTTTTAAAAGAGTCCATTTCAGAAATGAAATTAAACATAAAATTGTCTATCTCAACAAATAAAATAATGACCTCTTGTATTGTTTTGAAGTTTTCGTATTCAGCATAGATTCTGTTCTTTTTTAAAGCCATATTGGCTATCCAATATTCATAAGTGTTTGCCACATGAACTATCAGGTTTCTTATACTTCCTCCACGCCCAAAAGAGTTGTTTTGGTCAACAAAATCTTCAGGTGAAATTGTTTTGCAATATTCAAACAATACTGCTCTTGATCCTTTTACAAATTCGTATTGTTCCTTACAATAGGTAGAAATTAATTCCATGGCAAAATTAATGTTATTTGTAAAAGATTACTTCTTAGAAAATAAATTTTCCAATACCCATGCAGGTCCAATCATTAAAAACTGAATGTCTTTTAGAAAAGAAGGTTTTTTGCCTTCAATGTTATGCCCGTAGAATTGTCCAATCCAGGCAATAATAAACACGCCGACCGAGAATATCCATAAAGGTAAAACCTGTCCGATGTAATAATTAGCAATTAAACAAATTGCTGAAAAAACAGCAATTTTAAAGGCCATCCCAACTGATAAACGGATATAGAAAACGAGTACAAAAAGTAATACAACAACAGCCCAATTTTCAATTATTGGAGCATTAAGTTTTAAAAAGCCGGCAATAAAACCACTGGGGATGCTCATTAGTAAACCTACGATAGAAAAATAAATAGCCGGGACACATATATAATGTATTGCTTTATTTTTCGGGTTCTGGTGACTAACAGCATATTCTTTAAACCATTGTTCTAAAGTTCTCATTTTTTGATATTTAGGATTGTATCAAATCTATTAAATATTTTTGAGTTAGTCGCAAATTTTGACAACGTTTCTATTATTTCAAAATTGTGAATATCTATTTTACGATTAGTCGATTTTTTTACCGTTTAAATCTATCTTTGGCATCCTTAAAAAAATTAAAGATGAGTGCAATTTGGTATGAATGCAAAGTAAAATATAGAAAAACGGATGATATTGGGTCACAAAAGGTTACGACAGAGCCTTATTTGGTTGACGCAATTTCGTATACAGAAGCAGAAAGCAGAATTAACGAAGAAATGAAAGCTTATGTGAGTGAAGAGTTTAAAATCACCAATATAAAAGTCGCAAACTACGCTGAGATTCATCCTTTCGAGAATGCAGATCGTTGGTTTAAATCGAAAGTTTCTTTACTGGCTTTTGATGAGGAAAGTGGAAAAGAACGTAAAACGAATATGTATTTGCTGGTGCAGGCTAATGATGTAAAAGAAGCTTACGATAATACTGTTGCTGTAATGAAAAATACTATGGGGGATTATACTATTCCGGCAATTTCTGAATCGCCAATTATGGATGTTTTTCCTTATTTTAGTGGTGAAGAAGAAGAATTAGAGCAATTAGAAAAATTCAACGCTCTTAAGGCCTCTAAACCAGAATTGATGGCTGTGGGTGAAACTAGAGAAGATTTAATTGATGTAGAAGCGGAATAAGTAGATATTGTAAAAGATAATTTTTTAAAAGCAAAGAAAAGAGGGCAATTAGTCCTCTTTTTTTTACCGTTTAGTAAGCACTCTTATTTTTAATTATTTTCTTTGTAAAATCCCAATGTGATTAAAGAGTTTTTAACGTCTTTAATAGCCGGATTGAATCCATTTTTCCAAAACAAGAACAAAAATTGCAACTAAAAGAAAGGTAATCCATAAGGCAAGAAGCATTTTTTTTGTCATAGTTTTGTTTTTTTAATAGCTACATTTGTTAATTAATTGTAAAATAATTGTTATTTTAACTTAATTATAAATGTTAAATATATTTTTTGGTGTTAAAAAACGAATAATTTTAATGTAAATTGATTTTTTTGTAAAAAAGTATTAATTTTTTAACGAGTCAATATTACAAATTAATCGATAAACTGCAAAATAAATCGACAAAATACTTTGTTTTTTTAGAATAGATTTAATTATTGTTTAAAGGAGGCAGTAATCGTGTTTTTTTGTTAAAATAAGTATGTGTTTTGAAGAACACTTTAAATATGCTTAAAAAAAAAATGTGCAATTCGGATATTTGCACATGAGTTTGATTTGATGAGGAGGTTATTTTTGATTATAATCAAAAACTTCATCCCATAATTTATCAATTTTAATAAGCGCCTTTTCTAAAGGAATAACTTCCCATTTGCCATTAATTTCGATTCCCAGTCCAATACTTTTTAATTTATATAAAGCATCTTTTACATCAAAATCCAGGTTTGTGTTTAGTTTGGTTTTAAACCATGACTCTATTTGATTATCAATTTCTTCAGCAGCTAAAGGGATTTTACTTTTGTGTAAAAAAGCATAAGCCAAAATAGTTTCTTTAAGCACTTCTTCTTCGGAAGAATTTAAAAGGGAATAAAAAGCACCACTGTTATTTCCCAGGTTTTTAAAGTAAAGGCTATCCGATAGCATTTTAGAATATCGGATTTTCTTGTTTATAAAGTTGTTGTATTGACGAAAGCAATAAGCAGATAAAATTCCTAATGCAATTAGACCCTGATTTAAGGAAGTTTTACTGTTTAATAAATCAATAGCTTCGCCTGTTTCATACGCTCCATACATATTGATCAAAGCCGGAATTACCTTTGCACTTAACAATGAAATTACGCCAAAAATTCCCGGAACCCAAAGCAGCAGTTTGTCAGTGGTAGACATTCTTGGAATCGCATTCGGAAAAATGGTTTCAAGATCATTTTTGGGCACGCGCTTAAAGATTTTTAAAACGATTGATCCCGGGTCAACAGGGGTTTTACCTAACTTAACCTTTTTCTTCTTAAGATAATCGGCTTCGTTGTAATTGAGGTAAATCATGACGCGATCATAGTATTCAATCTCTATTTCTTTCTTCCAGAAAATATATTTGGTAACTTTTTCCTTTGCTTTGTGATGACCTCGAACATACAGTTCATAGTCCTTAAAGGCATTAAAGTCTATTGAAAGCTTCAAGCCAATTAAGTCCGAATCCTTAAAAGCTTTGTCTAAAACTTCCTGTTCGACACGGTGATAGTTGCCATGATCCAGAACTTTTAGAAGTGTTTGTTTAAAAATCGAAAAATCACTTTTGTCTACAAATTCTTTACGTTCTTTCTCACTTAAGTCCGGATCAAATAATGCATAATTTTGTTTTAGGTTTCGATTAAGATTAAAAGCTTCATAATGATAATAATGTTCGATAATATCGAATAACTTTTTAAAGTCATTTGCTTTTTTCTGATCTTCTGCGAAAGCAGCCATTTGTTGCTCGAGTAAGAATTCCTTATTAAAGGGAATGTAATGTTCTCGTGTCATATAAATTTTTGAATACTAAATTTGTAGGCATTTCTAAAGGCAAAAATACCACCCGAAATTTGATTTTTGAGCGGTATTTTTATTAAAGTTTAGTTATTGTTTTGAAGTACTTTAATTACCGATTATTACCAAATCCCACTACAAGACCTAATGCAGCTATTAAATTGCCATCTTTGGTTGTTGTTCCATCGTAATTGCGTCCAAAAGAAAATGTTAGTTTCTGATTTTTTAAAATTGCGTAATCTGCGTTTGCTATAAATCTCCATGAAGAATTGATAGCATCTTGTGATAATGCACTTCGGTAAATGGCTTCGATACTGCAATTGAATTTCGATTGGGATTTTCCGATAATATATCGAATTCCGGTGTCAAGAGTAGAGATATTATCGATTTCATTAACCTGATTATCCAGTGCGAAAATTTTATCAGGATTATACAGATATCTTATTAAACCCAATAATGAACCTGATTTTTCCCATGTGTAGCCAAAAGTGGTCCATATTCCTGAATTGTAAACTTTTGAGTTGTTAAAGTTTTTATTTCTAAATTCCGCACTTATACCGCCGGCAATATCCCAGGTGAAGTTGACTCTGGCGAGCTGAAATTCGCTAGCCAGTTGTTTTATCTTACTGTCTATCTTTTCAAATTGTGTTGCGTCTTTATTATCATCAAGTAAGATTTGTATTTTTGCTCCGATGATAGAGTCTAATTTCTCTGCTTTTTTTAATAATAATTCACCAAGCAAAACATTATCAGGTGATTCATCATTAGTGTCAAATCCAGCCAGAATATTTTTTCTTTGTTGTTTTAAGCTATCAATTTCCTGTGGTAGGTTTTCGTATACCAGCATTTGATTTTTTTTCATCAAGGCTAACTTTTCCTGTTGTAATATGGCAATTTTGCTTAATTGACTTACAGTGGTACTGTCATATTTGCCTCTATAAATTGAAAACCTAAAACCAGTAGCGGCAAAGGTGCTTGTGGGGTTAAAATTATTTGAAACTGAGTCAGTGTTTTTAACTGCAAAAGACAATACCAAAGTCTGTTTTAAAACTTTTTCACCATAAGAATTACTAAGGCCTTTTGTAGAAATATCGCCTAAACTGTTTTTTTTAAACAGCCAGTACGGAGCAATATCAATAGCATAGTTTGACGGCAATTGCGAAAATGAATTGGTCGCCGTTTGAATAGAAGTCATAAAAGCTGAAACATCCGTGGGTTTATCAATATCGCTTTGTGAAAAACCTAATAAGTTTGAAGCCGGAGAGATAGGAGCTTTTAATAAATCAAATTCCTGACTGGTTTCTTTTTGCTGTGCTACAAGCATAAAGTTTGTAAGTAAAAGAGAAGTAAAAATAATTTTTAGGACTATTTTCATAATCAAAATTTTGAAGGATTAATAAACTCAATATTACAATAGTAATCTGCAGATTCCCCTTCCTGATCTACCATTTTATATAATGGATAGTTTCTGGTTAAGAAACCGCCTGATAGCTTCACATGTAATGAAGTTATATTAGTTTCTTTAGAAGTATCTGTAATCGTTGCCTGTATTTTAAGGCCTTTTCCGTTGAGTGATTTATTTTCCTTAATGGCTGTTTTAGGCAAACTGCCAATATGGTTGGAAATAATTTCTTCTTTTTCTAAAGAGATGCTCAATGAAGAGGTTTGTCCCTGATCACCAACGCTTATTTCTATAGAAACTATTCGATCGGAATCATTAATCAAATAAAGGGTATCAAGTGTAGTTTTCGTAGCCATGATTTATTTGAATTGAATTTATAGTAAAAGTAAGTTTAAAATTACATATAAAGTAAGTGCAAATACTTGTTTTTTAACTAGTTTGACTTTTTTTTGCTTTTGGTCAATAGTTTGATAGTTCTTTTTCAAGGAGCAAAGTTTTCTTCGCGGTTTATTAGAATTGCAATGTTGTGATTTGGTTTGGAGATTATCACATAATTTTCACATGGAGATTACGCAACGAAAGCATCATAAATTAAAAAGTATTTCAGCAATGAATATGTAATTTTGAAAGGAGTTCTTGTACTAAACACAGGAACCTCAAATCAAATCGTAAATAAAACTACCAGATGGAAAATGATACTACCACAAAAACTCAAAGTTTCTTCAGAATACTTTTGGGAATCTTTATGATCGCAGCAGCAATGGGACACTTTACTTTTCAGCGAACCGATTTTCAGGCGCAGGTTCCGAATTGGGTTCCGATGGATAAAGATCTTGTTGTGATACTTTCAGGAATTGTCGAACTAGTAATAGGTTTAGTATTGATTTTCCTAACTCGTTATAAAATACAAATAGGGATTGGGCTTGCCATATTTTTTGTGCTGATTTTTCCCGGAAATATCGCCCAATATTTAAACGGAACAGACGCTCTGGGAATGAATACTGATCAAGCCCGATTGATTCGCTTGTTTTTTCAGCCTGTTTTAATTTTGTGGGCTTTGTGGTCTACTGGGGCACTTGGGATTATCATCAAAAGATTCAGGAGCTAGTAAAATACCCGAACTTACTCATGGTTAAATCGATTTTTTTATTTTGGAGATTTTATCGTTTATGACATGTCTTGTATTTCGTTTCTGGCTATTTCTTCTTGTCCATATTGTTTCAGCCAGGACTCTAAGAGAAATACTATTTTTGCTTTGCTTTCCGAAGCATTGAAATTATGTTCTTTTTTTCTTCTGTTTCGCAAGTCTTTAAAATCCAGTAATAAAACATCAATTTCTTTTAATGCTTTTAATCTAAAATTGGTTTTATAAAATTCAATAGTTTCGTTTAGAGCTCTTTGAATTTTATTCTCCTTAAGATATTCTAAAGACTTCAGGCAAACCTTGGAATCAATTTCTAATTTATCCCAATTTGCAATACTCATTCTCTAATTAAATAATTTGATTTTCGTAACTTTGTCAAATGAAGCTCACAGAAACCTTAGAAGATTTTTACACCATCAAAGTAAACGGAATGCCCGAGAATCTTAAAAAAGGAATCGGTCATTTTAATGTATTTAAGTTGGATGACTTTGTTGGTAAAAGCTGTAAACCATTTCCTTACACCCGAAAAGACTTTTATAAAATAAGTTTGATTATCGGAAAAAACAAAGTGCATTATGCGGATAAGATTTCTGTGATTGAAGATCAGGCTTTATTTTTTGCAAACCCACAAATTCCATATAACTGGGAACAGGTTGATGAAAATCAAACCGGTTTTTTCTGCATTTTTACGGATGCTTTTTTTAGCCAGTTTGGGAATTTAAAAGAATATCCTCTGTTTCAGCCAGGCGGAAATCCGATTGTTCCTATTTCAATGGAACTGGCGGAATCTTTAAAAATAATTTATTTAAAAATGTTTGACGAAATCAATTCCGATTACGCTTTTAAATATGATGTACTTCGGAATCTGGTTTTCGAAATCATACATCTCGCCTTAAAAACACAAACGGTAACTACTTCATTATACAGCAAATCGAATGCTACGATTCGGGTTTCTTCCTTGTTTTTAGAATTATTAGAAAGACAATTTCCTATTGAATCACTATTGCAGCAAATTAATTTTCGTTCGCCTTCCGAGTTTGCAAGCCAGTTAAATGTGCATGTCAATCATTTGAATAAAGCACTGAAAGAAACCACGGGAAAGACGACCTCTCAAATCATTTCTGAGAGAATTGTTCAGGAAGCTATGATTTTACTCAAGCAAACCAATTGGAATATTAATGAAATCGGTTGGTGTTTAGGCTTCGAAGAGTTGTCTCATTTTATCAATTTCTTTAAGAAAAATGTTCAGATTTCGCCTAAAAACTATCGTGTGTCTGAAATTGTTTGATTTTCGTAACTTCTCGTTTGATTGTTTTAAGTTTCTGCACGCACTTCGCTGATACCTTTGTACCATAATTAAATCTAAAAATTGAAATCATGGAAAATAACAAAGTTTGGTTTGTCACAGGTGCTTCAAAAGGACTTGGATTAGAATTAGCAAAAAAATTATTGGCTCAGGGTTATAAAGTAGCCGCAACATCAAGAAGCGAAGAATCTTTGGTTAAAGCACTCGGAAAATCATCAGAAAAATTTCTTCCTTTAGAAATGGATTTAAGTTATGAGCAATGTGTCAAAAATGCCAT
>CBFGNY010000093.1:0-16879 GCA_965650235.1 uncultured Flavobacterium sp.
CGGGCATCTCCCCCACAAGGGGGGAGATTGGATGGAGCGCTGTTTCGCCCATCTCCGATGTTGCCGATGAAACAAGGCGCCCGCCTCAACCGCTTTGTTGAATAAATCGCCTATTCCTCCATTTGTTGGAAGCAACAGTTGGGTTGTTGGTCCGAATAAAACCAAAAGCGGAAAAGTCATTTTTGCAAATGACCCACATATTGGATTTTCGCAGCCCGGAACCTGGTACGAGGCACATTTGATAACGCCAGATTATGAATTATATGGTTGTTATCTTGCGGGAACTCCGTTTCCCTTATTGGCACACAATCGTGATTATGCTTATGGTTTAACGATGTTTGAAAATGATGATATCGATTTTTATCAGGAAAAGAACAAAGCTGGAGATGCAACTCAATATCAAACCCCAACAGGTTTTGCTAAATATGAATCCAGAAAAAAAACAATCAAAGTCAAAGATACTTCTGATGTGGTTTTGACTCTTAAAACAAGCCGTCATGGACCAATCATGAATGATTTGCTAGAGCGTTTAAAAAGTAAAAATCCAATCGCGATGTCATGGATTTTCACGCAGCAGCCTATTCAGATTCTGGATGCTGTTTACGGACTTTCGCATGCAAAAAACAAAGATGATTTCAAAAAAGCAGTGCAATTAGTTGCAGCACCTGGATTGAATGTTATGTATGGAGATGCCAAAGGAAATGTGGCTTGGTGGGCGACAGGGACATTATATAAACACAATAAAGGTGTGAGTTCGTATTTTATTTTGGATGGTGCAAGCGGAAAAGATGATATTGCAGAATATCTGGATTTCTCCAAAAATCCATCAGCTGAAAATCCGAAATGGGGTTATGTGTATTCAGCCAATAACCAACCTGAAGCCATTGATGGGTATTTATATCCGGGTTATTATTTGCCTGAAGACAGAGCCAAAAGAATTTCGGCTTTAATCAATGGAAAATCAAATTGGGATAAAGAAGAAATCAGTAAAATGATTTACGATAATGTATCTGATGTTTCTCCAGAAGTTGTTCAAAATCTGATTTCAAATTTAAAAAGCGACTCGTTTTCATCAGAAGAAAAGGAAGCAATAGCAGTTTTGGAATCCTGGAAGGGAACCAATAATCTGGAAGATGTTGCACCAACGATTTACAATAAATGGATTTATTTGTATTTGAAAAATACTTTTGAAGACGAAATGGGATATGATGATTTTAATTTATTTCTGGGAGTCAGTTTAGGAAAACAAGTTATTGCCAATCAAATTAAGAATGAAAATTCAGTTTGGTGGGATAATATTAAAACTAAAAATATAAAAGAAACGAGAAGCCAAGTTGTATCAAAATCATTTCATGAAGCCATTACAGCCCTAAAAAAACAACTTGGAAATTCAGTTTCTGATTGGACGTGGAATAAGGTACACACCGTAGAGCACGAACATCCGTTAGGAAAAGTAGCTGCTTTGCGAAGTTTATTTAATGTTGGGCCATTTGCAGCTCCGGGATCAAATGAGGTGATTAATAATCAGTTTTTTGGATATAATGACGAAGGTAAATATTATGTAAAGGGAGGACCTTCAACAAGAAGAGTTGTCGACTTTTCGGATATAGAAAACAGCTGGGGCATTTTGCCAACAGGACAATCCGGAAACCCGTTTAGCAAACATTATGATGATCAGGCCGAAATGTTCAATGCTGGGAAATTCAGAAAAATGAAACTGAATAAAGAAGAGATTATCAGAACTTCGACAAAATTGGTTTTTAAGCCTGAAAAGAAATAGTTTCAGTTTTTTTGAGAAAAGGTTCAACTAAACCTTTGAACCTTTTTTTACGCTTTGAGTCTTACTTAGCCATTATATATTTACCCTTAACAATATCCCTGGCATAAATATCAAGATTGGTATTAAGCGCCTTATTGGTAGTCATTATGTTTGTAGTCTGATATATTTTGTCTTTTTGATACGTTTTTAAAAGAGTTTCTAATTCTATTTCGTCATGAAACGCAAATAAATTATAAACAGCATCTCTGAAATTTCTAAAATTGATGGTTTCTGTTATTTCCTTTGTTTTTTGTTCATCCCATTTTTCTTTGTTAGCAGTTTCATTTATTTTATTTAAACAATAATCAACAAAAAAAGTTTTGTAGTTGGCTGCTTCAATAATGTCATTGACAATTATAGCATTTTGCTGGCTTGGCATAGGTATTTTTGATGATGTTTGGCAAATACTAACAGAAGGAACAGTTAGCAATAAAATTAAAAACAGGATGGCTTTAAAGTTTTTCATAGGTTATTTTGACATTTCAGGGTTGAAGTTTTTTTGTCAGGGCTAAAATAGTATTTTAATTGTAAATGTTTACTCAGAAAATAACTTTCATAAAAAACTCAAAAAAACGCTGCTTTAAAGGAGTATCAGAGTTAATATAAAATAATGCCGTGTGAGTCTTACTTTTTCGAAGTTCGCATCGCTTTTACAACTTTCAGATTTTCGTCTTTCAGAAATTTTTGATATTCCGGTGTTTCAACTCCATAAAGGGCGATTTTCCCCTCTTTATTATTATGGATTCCCCAGCCATATCGTTTGGTTAAAGGTGAGGCTCTTAGACATGCTTGTCCTTTTGAGAAAAATTGTTCTCTGGCTGCTGCATGTTCTAATTTTGTTAAATCATTTTTATCTGCAAATACCTGAAACAAAACATCATCTGATGTAAATTTATAAGGGTTTTTGCGGATAATTTCGAATTGAATTGCAGCAACTGTTTTAGTATCACCTTTCATTTTTGGAATTTCACCAACAATTGCCGGACAGTCTTCAGCAACTTCAATAAAAGTATTTTCGTAATTGGTTGTGTGAACTTTCATCGGTTCTTACGTATTGCTTTAATTAATAGATTAACGAAATTACAAAAATATTCAGTTTCACTTTTATCTATTTGTATTAACTAAAAAAACTTAATTTCTTGTCAAATCAGAATTGCATGAGGGATAGAGGCGGTATCCTTTTATGGAGAGAAACGAAATAAAAGATATAGCCGAAAGCCCGACCCGCTTTTTCAGCGGGTCATGCCATATAAATAAAGGCCTAAAAGTAAATATTTGGTTTATTTGCAAGCTCTTGTCTATTTATTACTTATTTTTACGGCCTTATATTTAGATTTTTCTTGATGCAAATACCATTAAAAATTGCTGTTGTAGGTTCTGGACTGGTAGGATCGCTGTTGGCAATTTATCTTAAAAAACAAGGCCACGCCGTTCATGTTTATGATCGTAGTCCGGATATTCGTAAAATAAATTTTTCAGGACGGTCAATTAATCTGGCAATGTCAAACCGGGGCTGGAAGGCGCTGGATGGGGTTGGTGTTGGAGATTCGGTGCGGGAAATTGCAATTCCAATGGACAAGCGCGCCATTCATCTCGTTGATAAACTCAATTTTCAGAATTACGGACAGGAAGGCGAGTCCATCTATTCGATTTCAAGGGGAACTTTGAACCGAAAAATGATTGATTTGGCTGAACAAGCAGGAGCAGAGTTTCTGTTTGACCAAAAAATATGGGATGTAACACTAAGCGATGCGACTTTGCATATTGGAGAAACTGAAAGAGGGGAATGGGAGGAGAAAAAATATGATATGGTTTTTGGTGCTGATGGTGCTTTTTCAAGAATCCGTCATAGGATGCAACGCCAGAGCATGTTTAATTATTCGCAGGAATTTTTGAATATGGGTTACAAAGAATTGAATATTCCTGCAAATGCTGATGGTTCGCATAAACTGGATAAATATTCTTTTCATATATGGCCACGTGGTGAATATATGCTGATTGCTCTTCCTAATTTAGACGGGAGTTTTACCTGTACTTTATTTATGCCGTTTGAAGGCGAAAATTCGTTTGCCTCATTAACAGACCGAAAAATGGTGGAAGATTTCTTTGAGAAAAATTTTCCCGATTCGATTGAAGTGATTCCCAAGCTTGCTGAAGATTTTTTTAAGAATCCAACAAGTACATTGGTAACCATGAAATGTTTTCCGTGGACATATGAAGATAAAATTGCCCTGATTGGTGACGCCTGTCATGCTATTGTGCCATTTTACGGGCAAGGCATGAACGCCGGATTTGAAGATATTACGGTTTTGTATGAAATGATCGAAAAATACGGAAACGACTGGAAAAAGATTTTTTCTGAATATCAAATTTCACGTAAGCCAAATGCTGATGCAATTGCCGAACTTTCATATCGAAATTTCATGGAAATGAGTACAAAAACCGCTGATGAGAAATTTTTACTGCAAAAGAAAATAGAAAAGGCTTTCTCAGATAAACATCCTGATAAATGGATTCCGCTTTACAGCCGTGTTACTTTTAGCGATCGCCCTTATGCAGAGGCTTTAGCTATAGGAGATTTTCAAAACGCCATTATGGAAGAGATCCTAAAACTTGACAATATTGAGAATATTTGGAACACGCTGGAAATCGAAAATAAGATTCTTAAACTGTTGCAAAAATAATTTCAATAGCAATATGTCAATTTTTCAATTGATATTGCTATTGATTTTTTTACTTCTTAAAGATTTTTGTCAAAACGCCAAAGACACCTCTTATAAAGGTAGCGCTTGTAACGACTTTCAAGACTGATTTTCCAACAACGCTCGCTGTACTGGGCTCTGATTTTGATGATCTTTTTGATGTTTTTTCCTCTTGTTCGGCGGCAGCCTGATTTGCAGTTTCTATTTTTTTGTTTAGGATTTCGTAGGCACTTTCTCGATTGATTTCTTCGCGATATTTTTTGACTAATTTGGATTTGTTATTTATTTCTTCAATTTCATCAGAAGTTAAAATGTCCATTCGGCTTTGTGGAGCACGCATCATTGTGGCAACCAGAGGTGTCGGAACTCCTTTTTCGTTCAAAGCAGTAACTAACGCTTCACCAATTCCTAAGCTGGTCAGCAATTCATCGGTTTTATAATATTGAGAAGTTGGATAATTGTCTGCTGTTTTTTTTATTGCCTGACGATCGTTTGCTGTAAAAGCCCTAAGTGCATGCTGAATTTTTAAACCCAATTGTGCTAAAACACCACTTGGAACATCCATTGGGTTTTGCGTTACGAAATAAACACCAACACCTTTCGAACGAATAAGTTTTACAATCGTTTCAATTTGTTCTAGTAATGCTTTGCTGGCTTCATTAAAAATCAAGTGCGCTTCGTCAATAAAAATAACTAATTCAGGTTGCTCTGAATCGCCTTTTTCAGGCATTTGTTGGTAAATTTCAGCCAATAAGCTCAACATAAATGTAGAGAATAGTTTTGGTTTATCCTGAACATCTGTCAGTCGGATAATGTTGATGTAACCTTTTCCGTTTTCATCGATTCGCATTAAATCATCAATTTCAAAAGATAATTCACCAAAAAACAAATCGCCTCCCTGTTGTTCTAATTCGATTATTTTCCTTAAAATAGTTCCTGTTGTCGAGGTAGAGATTTTACCATAGTTTTCTTCGATTTCGTTTTTACCTTCTTCTGTAATATAATTAATAACTTTTTTGATGTCTTTTAAATCTAACAAGGGCATTTTGTTGTCGTCGCAATATTTGAAGATTACGGCAACAACCCCTGATTGTGTGTCATTCAGTCCTAAAATTCTTGAAAATAAAACCGGACCAAACTCAGAAACCGTAGCGCGTAAGCGAACACCATTTTGTTTGGATAAAGACATTAATTCAACAGGAAACGAAGACACATTATAAGGCAAATTTATTTTAGTATGTCGTTCTGTAATAAAACCTTCTTCTTTTCCTTCTTTTGCAATACCACTAAAGTCACCTTTTATATCCATCATGAGAACGGGGATTCCGGCATTTGAAAGCTGTTCCGAAAAAACCTGAATTGTTTTTGTCTTGCCTGTTCCGGTAGCACCGGCAATGAGTCCGTGACGATTTAAGGTTTTTAAGGGTATCTTGATATGTACATCAGCGATTGCTTCTCCGTCAAGAATTGCGCCTCCAAGAACAATGCTGTTCCCCTTGGATAAATATCCGTGGTTTATATCCTGAATGAAACTGTCTTTTTTATTCATTTTTATTTGTATTTTAGATGATTATAAGAGTATTGCGACGCTTTTTAACGCTTTTATTGGTTTTTTTTAACAGGAAAACCACTTTTTTGAATGAAAAAAATATAAAAAATAAATCTGCAGCTTTTTAAGAAGATATCAAAGGAATATTTGAATATTTACTAAAACGTTGTAATTTTTGCATAAATTAACCCTTTTTTTGTTTTATCAAAAAAATGATGCGGGCAATTTAATGAGATCTTTTTTAAAATCAAGTTAAATTTCATTCAATTAAACTAAAAAAAGTTTTTTTATTTAAACTAAACGTATAAATTTGCTCCTCTACAAGTTAAATATAACTAAAAATAAAAATTATTTAAAACTATTAAATTTAAAAAAATGGCAAACGTTAAAGTTAAAAAAGAAAGCACTTCAAATGGAGGAGGGATGGTTTCAGGAATCATTATTGTAGCATGTGTTTTTGTTGGTTGGTTAATTTGGCAATTCGTTATGGGAGCACCTTCTAACTTCGAAGGAGGAAATGTTGAAACAGGTCGTCCATTGAATACTTTAGGGATGGTTTACCATGGTGGATTTATCGTACCGATTTTGTTGGGTATGTTATTAATGGTTGTCGTTTTCTCTATTGAGAGATTTATTGTTATTTCTAAAGCTGCAGGTAAATCGAACCTTGATAACTTCATGAAAAATGTACAAGGTAATATCAAAGAGGGTAATATTGAGGCTGCTATTGCTGCTTGTGACAAACAACAAGGATCAGTTGCAAACGCAATTAAATCTGCTTTAATTAAATACCAGGATGTTAAGAAAGAAGGTTTCAATAGCGAAGAAGCTTCAGAAGTGATTCACAAAGAAATCGAAGAGGCAACTTCATTAGAAATGCCAATGTTAGAAAAAAACATGACTATTATCTCTTCTTTGGTATCATTAGGAACTTTAGGTGGGTTATTAGGAACGGTATCAGGTATGATTAAAGCATTTGGTGCATTAGCTTCTGCTGGAACTCCAGATCAGGCTGCACTTGCAAATGGTATTTCTGAGGCACTTATTAATACAGCTACAGGTATTGCAACGTCTATTTTTGCAATTATCGCTTACAATTTCTTTACATCTAAAATTGATGATTTAACTTACTCTATTGATGAGGCTGGTGTTACAATCGTAAACACTTACAGAAAATTCAGAGGAAGTTTGAAACAATAATAATTTTTGATACTAAATTATCAGAATAAAATAAAAGAGAATGGCTAAAATAAAAATGAAAAAAAAGTCAACATCGACAGATATGACTGCCATGTGTGATGTTGCGTTCCTTTTGCTTACGTTCTTTATTTTGACCGCTACTGCCAAGGTGCCAGAGGCACTTCCTGTTGATACGCCATCATCTACTGTACAAACCAAATTGCCAGATTCAGATTTGGCTATTATTACAGTAGGAAAAGGAAAAGATGGGAAAAGCAAAGTGTTTTTTGACATTAAAGGAAGAGAGATTCGTAAAAGAACTCTTGAGGGAATGGGTGCAAAGTTCGGTGTGAATTTTTCAGAAGATGATAAAGCTAAATTTGCCTTAATGGATGACTTTGGTGTTCCGGTTGCAAATTTGAAGCAGATTATTGATATGAAAGCTGCCGAGAGAAGCAAAGCAGATCAGCCTGGAATTCCAGTTGATTCTTTGGATAATCAATTAAAAGAATGGCTTTTGATTTCTAGAAGAGCAGCAATTGATATTGATGATAAAGAATTGCAGATTGCTATAAAAGGAGATGCTAAAGAAGATTATCCACAAATTAAGAAAATTATGGATATCCTGCAAGATCAAAAAATCAATACCTTTAACTTAGTTACAGGTATGAGAGGAAAAGACTTTTAATTAAAAAATATACACTAAATGGCTGAATTAAATACCGGCGACGGTGGTGGCGGAAAAGGTGGAAAAGTAAGAAGTAAAAAGCAGAACTCTAAGGTCGATTTAACGGCTATGGTGGATTTGGCTTTCTTATTGATCACATTCTTTATGTTGACCACTACGTTGTCAAAACCTCAATCAATGAGTTTAGGTTTGCCAGATAAAGATGAAGACCCTTCTAAAAATAAGGACATAAAAGTTGATGAAAGACGAACTATGACTATTATGATGGGGGAAGGGAATAAGCTTGTCTATTATATGGGATTGTTAGATACTCCTATTGCGGGGCCTAAAGATATTGCATATGGTAAAGATGGCATCCGTAGAGAATTATTGGCTCGTAAAAAATCAGTACTTGAATATACTGGAAATAAAAATAAAGGAATTATCGTTATTATCAAGCCAGGTAAAAAATCTAAGTACAAAAACTTAGTAGACATTTTAGATGAAATGGCTATTACAGGAGTTGAGACTTATGCTATTGTTAATGATTTCTTACCTAAAGAAACAGAATTGTTAGAGAAAAAATAAGACCAAATCTTGTTTTGTCAATGACTTAATAATCAAGAGATATGAAATTAGATATTATAAAAAATCAGTGGCTTGATATCGTATTCGAAGGACGTAATAAGATATATGGTGCATATGAGTTAAGAAAATCTAATACCAAGACTACGGTAAGAGCACTTATCATTGGTTCTGTTATTTTTAGCTTAGCTATTGCTGCTCCTCTTATTGCTAGTTTTTTGCCAGATTCTGGTGAAGAAATAGAGGATAACGATATTAAAATCACGACGGTAAAATTACCTCCAAAGCCAAAAGAGCCTGTGAAACCAAATTTACCGCCACCACCACCACCGCCACCAAAAGTAGATCAGGTTAAGTTTGTGAAACCTGTAGTGGCTAAAACCGAAGAGATTACGGAAGAGCCGCCAAAAATTGTAGAGCTTAAGGAAAAGAAAATTGGCTCTGAAACTATTAAAGGAGATCCGGATGCAGTATTAACTGTTGATGAACCTGTAGGGAAAGGCCCGGTTGCTGAAATAGTACAAGAAGACAACAATGTGTACAACACAGCCGGTATCGAAGTAAAACCAGATTTCCCTGGAGGGATGGAAAAATTCTACAAGTTTGTAGGAAACAATTATAGAACTCCTGAAGAAGAAGGTTTAAAAGGTAAAGTATATGTAACGTTTGTAGTTGAAAAAGACGGTTCATTAACAGATATTAAAGTTTTGAGAGATATCGGTTATGGAACTGGAGCTGAAGCTGTAAGGGTATTAAAAAAATGCCCAAAGTGGACTCCGGGTGAGCAAAATGGTAAAAAAGTAAGAGTACTTTACTCACTGCCTATTACAATCCAATCTGCAGAATAATGTTAAAGCATTTACTTGATAATATTAAGAAGAAATCGCTCAAAGAGCGATTTCTTCTTGTTTTAGGAATATTGTTTTTTTTGATTTATCTTGTACTTGGTTTAATGATTATGTTTTGGAAAAAGCTCCCATTAGACATGGAACCAGTGTATAGATATGCATTTGGCATACTGTTGATAGTGTATTCTGGAATACGATTTTTAAGATTAATTAATTCTAATACATAACAAAAACATGTTAAAATATGTTAAAATTTTGGGTTTGATTATTTTTATTTTTTTGTTTGCTATGTGTAACCAAAAAAGTAAAAATGATTCAAATCAGGACACGATTTTAAAAGGCTCTGTTACGATTACTGTTGATGAAACTGTCAAACCAATTGTAGATGATCAGATTGCTGTTTTTGAGGGGACTTACTATGATGCTAAAATTTCGGTTAAAGCTAAATCTGAGGCAGAGTTAATTAATGATTTGTTGAATCAAAAAACTAAAGTTGTAATTACAGCAAGAGATTTAACTCAGGAAGAAAAAAACAAATTTGTAAAGTTTAAAATTAATCCAAGAGTTACTCCATTCGCAACAGATGCTATTGCATTTATTTCCAACAAGAGCAATAACGATACTTTGATTGCGTTAAAAACAGTAATTGATTTTATGAAAGGGATCCAAAATCCAAAAATTAAAGGATTAGTATTTGATAATCCAAATTCAAGTACTGTACGTTTCATGAAAAATTTAGCCAATATTAAGGATATTCCTGATGAAGGTGTTTTTTCATTTAAAACAAATGAAGAGGTAATTAAGTTTGTGTCTGAAAATGATGGTATGATTGGAGTAGTTGGTGTTAATTGGTTGTCTCAGCCTTCTCCTGATATGCAGCAAATAATCAGTAAAATAAATGTATTGAGTGTTAAAGCATTAAAAGACAATGGATATTATAGTCCGACACAAAATGACATAGCAGAGCAAAAATATCCTTTGGCACGCGAATTGTATATCATTAATTGTCAGGGATATTCAGGTTTAGGGATGGGTTTTGCTTCATTTATTGCCGGCGACATTGGACAACGTGTAGTTTTAAAATCTGGGTTAATGCCAATTCGTACACCTGGCAGAAAATTACAAATTAGAAATGAAATTATAAATGATAAAGAATAAATTAATTATATTAAAGATGAATAAATTTAAAATTTTTAGTCTTGCCTTAGTTGCTTCTGCTTCTGTTGCAAAAGCGCAAGACATCAAAGAAGTTAAAAAAGCAATTGATGCAGAACAATTTCAAAAGGCAAAGTCTTTGCTGAAATCAATTATCAAAGCAGAACCTTCAAATGGAGAAGCAAATTTTGTTTTAGGAAATATATATTTGAATGAAAGTGTTGTTGATTCTGCTAAAATTTATTACTTAAATGGATTAGAAGCTTCCGATAACAAGAACTTAAATTATATTGGATTAGGACAAATAGATCTTAATGAAAAAAATACTGCGGCTGCCCAGGCTAATTTTGGCTTGGCGACAAAAGACATGAGACGTAAAGATGTAGAAGAATTTATATACATTGGTAAAGCATATATAAATTCTGAAAATCCTGATTATAATAATGCCATAGCTATTTTGAAACGTGCCTTGGCAATTGAGCCACAAAATGCAACTGCGCTTTTAACGATTGGAGATGCGTATTATGGAGCAAATAATCAAAACGATGCTTATAAAGCATATCGTGATGCATTTACAGCTGATCCAACACTATTAAGAGCAAAAATGCAATTGGGCGTTTTGTTGAAAGGTGCGAAATCATATGATGAAGCAATTAAATCTTTTAATGAAGTTATTGCTTTGAATGCAAGTTATGGTCCTGTTTACAGAGAATTGGCTGAAACTTATTACAAATGGGCCAGAAATAAGCCTTCTACTGCTAAAGTTAACTTGCAAAATGCAATTACGAATTATGAGAAATATTTAAGTCTTACAGATTATTCTTTAAACTCTAAAATGCGTCATGCGGATTTCTTAATCTTAGTTAAAGATTATAAAAAACTTGAAGAAGTTGCAAACAAAATGATTGCTGAGGATAAAGTTAATCCTAGAATTTTCAGATACTTAGGATATGCGGCTTATGAAAACGGAAATGTTGATGTGGCCATAAAATCTATTGAGGATTTCATTAAAGTGCCTTCAAACAAAGTAATTGGCAGAGATTACCTGTATTTAGGTCTTGCTAAAATTAAAAAAGGAACTAATGCGGAAGGTGTAGTAGATCAGGCTGCATTTAATGCTGGCCTTGCTGATATAAAAAAGGCTATTGAGTTAGAACCTTTAGTAGTGGAAGAACTTGCTGATTTTGGAAAAGAGTTGTTCGGTAAAAAACAATATTTACAAGCTGCCTCTATTTTTGAACTTGGAGCAGCTAATGCAGAATCTAAAAATTATCTAGATGATGCTGTATATTATGGAATTTCTGTTTATTTTGGTAATGCAGGTAAAACAGCTGAAACTCGTGATACTGCTGCGTTACAGAATGCTGATGCAACTTTTGATAAGATTTTAGTAGCTTCTCCAACTTACGATGAAGCTTATATTTATAAAGCAAGAATCAACAGTTTGTTAGATAAAGATGATTTGATTATTAAGAACTACACGGAGTACGTTAATAAAATTACAGCGAAGGGTGCTGAGGAAATGGCTAAACCAGCTACTGTGAAAAAAATAGTTGAATCTTATAATGCAATTGGTGCTGCTTATGCAAATACCGATAAAGCAAAAGCAGTTGAATATTTCAATAAAACTTTAGTTTTGGATCCAACAAATAATTATGCTAAAGAATCTGTAAAAGCGTTAAAATAATTAAGATTACAAATTAAATATAAAAACCGACAGTTCGTCAATGAATTGTCGGTTTTTTTTGTTCCATATTTAATTGACTATCTTTGCACTTTAAAATAAAATAATGCTATCAAAAGAAATACAATTAGAGGTAAATAAGGGAGCAATGCTGCCTTTAATGGAGGAGTTTTATACCATTCAGGGAGAAGGTTTCCATACTGGAACGGCTGCTTATTTTATACGAATCGGAGGCTGTGATGTTGGCTGTCACTGGTGTGATGTGAAGGAAAGTTGGAACGCAGAATTGCATCCCCCAACAAGTGTAGATTTAATTGTAAAAAATGCTTCCACTTACGCTGATACTGTAGTTATAACAGGTGGTGAGCCGTTGACTTGGGACATGACTTTGCTGACTCAGGAGTTAAAAGACAGAAATTTAAAAGTTCATATTGAAACATCTGGGGCTTACGCACTATCTGGAACTTGGGATTGGATTTGTCTTTCTCCTAAAAAGAATAAATTACCCACTCAAACGGTCTATGATAATGCTGATGAGTTAAAAGTAATTATTCATAACAAACACGATTTTATCTTTGCCGAAGAACAAGCTGAACTGGTAAATAATGAGGCCATTTTGTTTCTTCAGCCAGAATGGAGCAAGAAGGAAGAGATGACCCCGTTGATTGTTGATTATGTAATGAACAACCCTAAATGGAGAGTCTCCCTCCAAACGCATAAATATTTAAATATTCCCTGATTATAAAAAAAACTCTTCGGCCGAAGAGTTTTTTTTATAAATAAGAATACACAATTGTGTAAAAAAGAAACACTTTTTATTCCCAGCTCTTATATTTTTTTAAATTGGTAATATGTGCCAAATGATGATTTCCATGCCAGGCATAAGTTCCAATAATTTGCTTGATTCTATATTCGGAGTTGTTTTCAGGATGGATAAAAGCTTTTTCTAAATCATCCGGGGATAAATTTCTCATTATAAAAGCTAATCTAGTGTGCAATCCTTCCAGTAAATTCAGACTAGGAGATATTGGCATTTTTAAATTATCAGAAAGTTCAGACCACAATACTTCATCGTATGCTTTTATCACAGGATTGTTTTCTGTCAAAGCCCATTTTATTCTAATGAAACAATTCATATGACTTTCCGCACAGTGATGAATTACTTGTCGAACCGTCCATCCATTTGGTCGATAAGGCGTGTCTAATTGTTGATCTGTCAAATGAGTAATTGCTTTTTTTAATCTTTCGGGAAACGATTCAATTTCTTGAATTTTATTCGAAATGTATTCAGAAGAATATTCAGTTGGGGTAATAAATTTTCCAATCGGGTATTTTAATTTTTCTAAATCTAATTTTTCCATGAATTTAAGTATGTTTTAAATTGAAAGCTTGGCCAGATAATCATAATGTTCGCCTTCTAAAACAAGTTCACATTTTAAACCATTTGCATTAGCGGCATTTTGAAGCGTGTTATAATCCAAATATAACCAATTAAAAGGGTCTTCTTTTTCTCCTTTGTATGAAATATTGAAGACCAATTCTCCATAATAATTATTATTTGATGGAATCCATTTTCCACCATCTTCATCTTCGTCAAACATATAAATAATATCTGAACTGTCTAATAGAATTTGTCCGCCTGGATTTAATAGTGATTTTAGTTTAGATAAGTATTTATTGCAGTCATCTAACTTTCCAAAAATACCAACGCCATTCATTAATAATATAATGGTGTCAAATTTTTCTCCTTCAAAATCTAATATGTTTTGAACTTTCGCATTTTTAATACCCCGAAGTTTACATGTTTCTATTGCTTTTTCAGAGATATCAATAGATATGACTTCTAAATTTCGATCATTTTGTAGTGATAAACTATGGCTTCCTGCTCCGCAACCTACATCCAAAGTTTTTCCAAAGGCCAATTGTAATGCTTTTTGTTCGAGTTTAGGCATTTTATCATAAGAGCGAAATAAATAATCAACACTCATTTCGTCTTCTTCTGAAATGGTAGTTTCGGTAATAATGTCTTCAGGCGAATTATTAGTCTGAAAATCAAACATCGCTTTTCCAAAAAGATCTTTCATTGTAATTTAATTCAAAGTTTAAGGTTTCAAGTTTAAAGTTGTTTAATTTTGCAGATTAACTTTAAAGATTAAGCTTGAAACAGATTTTAAATAACTTAAATAAGTTAGCCAAAGATAAGCATATCGAAAACAAAAAGTATTTTGATAAGCTGAAAAAGAAACAACCGAAGAATTTGGATTATATTATGCAGGATTTGCATAATACCGAATTTAAAAAGACGGATTGTCTACAATGTGCCAATTGTTGTAAAACGACCGGCCCTTTGTTTACTTTGGCGGACATTGAAAGGATTTCAAAATCTTTCAGGCAAAAACCACAACAATTCATTGATCAATATCTTCGAATAGACGAAGACAAAGATTATGTTTTAAAAAGTGTTCCCTGTACTTTTCTTGATAATGAAAATTATTGTATGATTTATGATGTTCGTCCAAAAGCATGCAGAGAATTTCCACATACAGATCGGAAAAAGTTCCATCAGATTTCAGATCTTACATTAAAAAACGTTGCTATTTGTCCGGCGGCCTTTAATATTGTCGAAGAGATGAAAAAGAAATTGCCTTTATAAGAAACTTAAATAATTGGTAATTGTTTTTAGTAGTAATATGTTTTTGCTTTTTAAAATGTATTTTTGACTAAATAAATATCATACATAAATCAATAATAAGACGTAAATTGAATTTAGAATATTTTATAGCTAAAAGGCTTATTACTGCTAAAGATTATAAAAGCAGTATTTCGGCGCCCATTATTAAAATTGCTATTTCGGCTATAGCTATTGGTATTATTATGATGTTGGTTTCAGTTGCAACGGGAATCGGGTTACAGCAAAAAATCCGAGACAAAGTTTCAGCTTTTAATGGACAGATTATTATTTCAAATTATGACAACAATAATTCTGAAGTAACATTGATTCCAATTTCTAAAAACCAGGATTTTTATCCTAATTTCAAATCCGTTCTAGAGGTAAGGCATATTCAGGCAATCGCCAGTAAAGCCGGAATTATAAGAACAGAAAATGCTTTCGAAGGAATTATTTTCAAAGGTGTTGGTGCAGATTATGATTGGAATAATATAAAGGAATATTTAGTAGAGGGAAAATTGCCTGATTTCTCCAAAAGCTTAAATGAAGATGTAATAATTTCAAAATTTCTTGCGTATCGCCTAAATTTAAAAATGGGTGATCAGTTCAATACATTCTTTATTAAAGAAGAACAAGGCAAGTTGCCAAATAGTCGCCGATTCAAAATTGTAGGTATTTTTAATTCAGGTTTCCAGAATTTTGATGCCACTTATATAATAGGAGATATTCGTCATATTCAAAAGATAAATAAATGGACTTTAGATCAGGTTGGGGCTTTTGAAGTTTTTGTAAAAGACTTTAATGATATTAAAAAAGCTGGCGATCAAATTTACGATCAAACTTCATCAAATCTTGACACGAAAACAATAATTGAAAAATACAGTTACATTTTTGACTGGTTGCAACTTTTTGATTTCAATATAATAATAATATTGGGTGTAATGGTATTAGTGGCGACAATTAATATGGTAGTTGCTTTGTTGGTTCTTATTCTTGAACGCACCCAAATGATTGGTATATTAAAAGCATTAGGAGCTAGTAACTGGAATGTACGTAAAATATTTTTGTACAATGCCTTTTATCTAATAATAAGAGGACTATTTTGGGGTAACTTAATAGGTATTTCAATATTATTAATTCAACAGCAATTTGGAGTAGTTCAATTAAATCCCGAAAACTACTATGTCAACCAGGCGCCAGTATATATAAATTGGGTTTATGTAGTCTTGTTGAATTTAATGACCATTATAATTTGTTTAGTAGTATTATTAATTCCGTCCTATATTATAACAAAAATTTCTCCAGTTAAAGCTATTCGTTTTGATTGATCTTTAATATTAATATTTCACTCCTTAATAACCTTAATAACCCGACAGTTTTTTAAAAACTTGTTGGGTTTGTTTTATAAGGAGGAGAATTATATTATTACATATAATGAGTTTTTGTCAGCAAAGAAATCTAATATGTTGGAATTGGAATTTATTATTGAGATTTGGCATTAGAGTTTTCAGGAGCTTTATCCCGCTATCTGCTACAATCTTTTGTGGTGAACCCCACCACAAAAGGATTTTCGCTTGTATCGGGGCTAGGGGAGCTGTTTTTAAAAGAAGCGCTACTTGTATATTGTATATGAAGATATATAGTAGATGAAGAACCGTGATAAAGAGCCTTTGTGTCCTGCTGCTTCTTTGTAAAGGCAAATAAGGCTTTCAAAAGAATAAAAATCACTGAAAAGCGCATAATTGATATGTTGCAGAGTTCTCAGCAAAGAAAGCATTGCTGCATGAAGTCCATAAAAACAGTATCATGAAGCAAAAGAATTGATGTAACCGCAAAGGCTACAGAAAATTCCTAAAAATGGTAAAAAAAGATGACAAGCTAAGTTTTCTGTTATCAGAGAGTTAAGAAAAAGTTTTGCAAAAGATCAAAAATAGTTTAGAAAAAAGCTTGCGCAACTGGAATTGTTGTGTACTTTTGCACCCGCAACAGCGACAAACGTTCTAAGAAATACTGACAAGCAAAC
>CBFGNY010000094.1:0-16859 GCA_965650235.1 uncultured Flavobacterium sp.
TTTCAGGTTTCAGGTTTCAGGTTTCAGGTTTCAGGTTTCAGGTTTCAGGTTTAATAAAAAACAGAAAATCCATTCTTTCGAATGGATTTTCTGTTTTTTTATTTGATACGTTCCAGCAACTTGAAACCTGAAACCTGAAACAAATTTCCTTACTCTTTAGCAGCCAAATAACGTTCTGCATCTAATGCTGCCATACATCCTGTACCCGCAGCCGTAATTGCCTGACGATATACGTGATCTGCAGCATCTCCGGCTACAAAAACACCATCAACATTTGTTTTAGATGTTCCCGGAACATTAATGATATATCCTGTTTCATCAAGTGTGATGTAATCTTTAAAAATATCTGTATTAGGTTTGTGTCCAATAGCTACGAAAAATCCTGTTGCAGGAATTTCAATAACTTCTGCGGTAGTTTTGTTCAAAGCTTTAATAGCATGTACTACATTTCCATCACCTAAAACTTCAACTGTATCGTGATTCAATAAAATTTCAATGTTCTCTGTTTTACGAACGCGTTCTTCCATGATTTTCGAAGCTCTGAATTTTTCGCTTCGTACCAACATCGTTACTTTTTTACACAACTTTGATAAGTAATGTGCTTCTTCACAAGCAGAATCTCCTGCTCCAACAATGACAACTTCCTGATTACGGTAGAAAAATCCGTCGCAAACAGCGCAAGCAGAAACTCCTCCACCCATTTGTAAATAATGCTGTTCTGAAGGCAATCCTAAATATTTAGCTGAAGCTCCTGTAGAAATAATAACCGTTTCACAGTGCAATTCTATTTGATCGTTAATCCAAACTTTCTTAATCTCTCCTGAAAAATCAACTTTTGTAGCCCATCCATCACGAATATCAGAACCAAAACGTTTGGCTTGCTCTTGTAACTGAATCATCATTTCAGGTCCTGTAACACCATCAACATAACCTGGAAAATTTTCTACTTCATTAGTCGTTGTTAACTGACCTCCCGGCTGCATTCCCTGGTATAAAACTGGATTCATATTTGCTCTGGCAGCATAAATAGCAGCAGTATAACCCGCCGGCCCAGAACCAATAATTAGGCATTTAATTTTTTCGATTGTATCTGACATAGTATTGATTGTATTAATAATTGATGGTGCAAAAGTAAGTTTTTATTGTTGGAAAAAAGAACCCAACTAATCAGTTTTTGCTATTTCAAAATAGAGAATAACGAATATAGCAGAAATAAAAAAATCCCTTTTGTAGATACAAAAAGGATTTTTGTCGGGGTGGCAGGATTCGAACCTGCGGCCTCCTGCTCCCAAAGCAGGCGCGATAACCGGGCTACGCTACACCCCGTAAGCGGGTGCAAATATAGAACTATTTTTTGCTTATCCAAAACAATTTAAGAAATAAGAAAATATTTAATTGCCAGACATTATTAAGTACTCAATCTTTCATCATCTTAACATAATAATTAACGGGAAAAGAACTAAAAAACAATGTTCGTATTAAAATGTTATTATATTTACAAATCATAACATTATACATATTTCTTTATGGAAAGTTTTCTTCTGGTTGCATTATTTTGTTTTCTAATCTATATTTTAAATACTATCAAAGGCCGTTTTAACAATCTTGAAGATGATATACAAAGGCTGAATAAAAAACTAGACCTTTTAAAACCAATTGAAAAACCTGTTGAAAAACCATCAGCACCTTCCGTTGTTATTTCAAAAGAAGAAATCAAATTTGAAAAAACGGCAGAAGTCAAAACTGATCCTCACCCACCTGTAAAAGAAGAAATTCCGGAAATAAAAGCAGAAAAAGTTGTTTTCTCTATGGAAACAAAAGGAACTCCTGTTCGTCAGGAAGCGATTAAAAAACCTATTGCTCCTATTGAACCTAAAAAATCATTTTGGGAGAATTTTAAAGAACAAAATCCGGATTTAGAGAAATTCATCGGTGAAAACCTAATCAATAAAATTGGTGTTTTAATCCTGGTTTTAGGAATTAGCTATTTTGTAAAATATGCCATCGACAAAGACTGGATCAACGAACCTGCACGTGTTGGAATTGGAGTTTTATGCGGCGCTTTGGTAATGGGAATTGCACATAAATTACGTAAAAATTATGCTGCCTTCAGTTCGGTTATTGTGGCCGGGGCCATAGCCATTTTTTACTTTACAATCGGAATTGCCTTTCATGATTATCACTTATTTAGTCAAACCGTTGCTTTTAGCATAATGGTTTTCATAACAGCTTTTAGTGCTTTAATCTCTTTATCTTACAACCGAATTGAACTTGCCGTTCTTTCTTTAATAGGCGGATTTGCAGTTCCGTTTATGGTTAGTACCGGAGAAGGAAATTATGTTGTACTATTTAGTTACATCATTATTTTAAATATTGGAATTTTAGCCATTGCCTATCACAAAAAGTGGAATCTTGTAAATTTACTTACCTACATTTTCACCGCGTTACTTTATGGTGGATGGCTTGCTGATGATCTGACAAATAAAAAACCTCATTATCTTGGCGCTTTATTGTTTGGATTTGCTTTTTATTTTATTTTTATCTTAATGAATATTATCAATAATATAAGAACAAAAGGTGAATTCTCTAAAACCCAATTAACAATTCTAGCAAGCAACACTTTCTTGTTTTACGCAGCTGGAATGGCAATTTTATCGAATTTCCACCCTGAATTAAGAGGCTTGTTTACTACGGCAATTGCATTGCTAAACCTAACTTATGCCTGGTTCCTGTACAAAAAATTCGGACTGGACAAAAAAGCAGTTTACCTGCTCATTGGTTTAACGCTGACTTTTATAACACTGGCAATACCAATTCAGTTTGAAGGCAATTATATTACTTTATTCTGGGCAGCAGAAGCTGTCTTATTGTTGTGGCTTTCTCAAAAATCAAAAATTTCAAGTTATCGATTTGGATCGGTAATCGTTCATGCCTTGATGATTATTAGTCTGATAATGGACTGGAACAAGTATTATAATGGTAATATTGTTTTAAACATTGTATTTAATCCAATATTTACGACTGGTATTTTTGCGGCAATCTCTCTGTTTGCCGTATCGCATTTACTGAAGAATGAAAGTGAAGGCATTACACTATTAAGTATTCCATTTAATCCGGAAAAATATAATAAGTTAGTCTTGGGATTAGGGTATGTAGTTGGTTATCTGGTTGGAATATTTGAAGTCTACTATCAATCAAATTATGCCATAACTAATCCAAATTCTGCTGCTGCTCTGCCTGTTGTATATCACTTAATATTCTTTGCTCTACTGGCAAGGCACTTAGCAAAAAGAAAAACCGAAGGAGGATATCAGGGCACAACATTAATTGCTGTAATCAATATCGTTTTGTTTGCATTTTGGTTTAGCAATTATGCCTTCAGAGAACATGAAGATATCATGGCTTCTGGTGCTGGCAAATCAATTGCGTTTTATCTGCATCATATTTCACTGCTAATTATCATTTATTTTGGATTCTTATTATATAGAATAAATTCCGAAAAGCTGATCTTTTCTATGTTCAACAAAAAGATTTTTGTCTGGGCAGCGGCATTTTTTATCATTTACATTGCCAGTTCAGAAGTCATGCTTCATGGACTTGTATTGATGAATTCTCCAGTCACACTTAATGATATACTAACAAGTCCGGTGTATCCAAACTATAAATCTGAAATCCCTTATCTTCGCGAATTGATAGCAGACGATTTTATTGATTTAGCCAGAACTAAAATAATAAAAACCGGTTTTCCAATTCTCTGGGGAATTCTGGCCTTTTTATTTTTAATTATTGGAATAAGAAAACAAGCCAAAACAATTCGGATTATCGCACTAAGTTTGCTTGGATTAACAATTGCAAAATTATTTTTATACGATATCAGCAATATTTCCGAAACGGGAAAAATCATATCCTTTATTCTTTTAGGAATTCTAATTTTGATAATTTCTTTCGTTTATCAAAAAATCAAAGTGTTAGTTATTGATGAAACCAAACCTAATGAAACCAATGAAATTAAATAACTTTTTTATACTCTTATTCCTGACAAACCTTTCATTTGGACAATTTCAAACAACGGGAAAAATAAAAGAAGTTACAGAAAATGGTTTCCATGAAATCGTTTTGTCTCCCGCTATTAGATCCTTTTCAAAACAAAATTTGAGTGATATCAGAATTTTTAATGCGAAAGGAAATGAGATCCCATATTTCATAAAGAACAATTCTGAAGCTTTATTAAATACATTTGAAGAATATAGTATTGTTTCAAGAACGGTTTTTCCAAAAAAAAGCACTTCGATTATTGTTGATGTCCAATCCACTAAAAACAACAATGAGCTATCGTTATTTATTGCAAATGCAGATGTGGAGAAAAATTATTCCATATCAGGAAGCAACGATCAGAAAGAATGGTTTGGAATATCCAATTCACAAACATTATATGAATTAAACAGTTCGACAGAACCCAGTGTAGTTAAAACTATTTCATATCCTTTAAGCACTTATAAATACTTAAAAATTGATTTTGATGATCGAAAAACACTTCCAATTAATGTTTTAAAAGTTGGAAATTTTAATACTCAGGTACTAAAAAACACATTTAAGGAAATCAAGCCAAAAAAAACATCAACATCTGAAGTTTCATCCCAAAAACAAACTCAAATCCATGTTATTTTTGAGGGGCCACAAGTTATCAATCAGATTACTTTTGATATTTCAAGACCAACCTATTACAAACGCAAAGCTATTATTTTCAGGAAGGCAACCATCAAAAATAAACGAAAGTCTCAGATAATCGATCAAGAAATCGTATCATTCGAATTAAATTCAAATACAAAAAACAGTTTTGAAATTCCGGAAATATTCGAAGAGGAATTTTACATCAAAATAGAAAATAATGATAATCTGCCATTGTCTGTTTCGACCATAAAATACCATCAAAAACCAATTTCGATTATTGCCGATTTGAATTCAAACGAAAAATACACCCTAAGAACAGGCAATAAAAAGCTGACAGAACCTGATTATGATCTTTCTGATTTTAAAAATAATATTTCAGAAACTTTACCTCAAACTTATATCTACAATATTCAACAAAATTCAACAACCAAAAATCAAATTAAAAATAAATCTTTTTGGCAGCAAGGCTGGTTTATGTGGCTTTGTATTGTGTTTGGAGGGATTACGATCTTATTTTTCTCGGCAAGTCTGATAAAAGATCTGAAAGAAAAAAATTAGACTGAATTTTAGTCTTTAGTTTTTTAAAATAATTTCGGTCACTATTCATTTCAAAGTTTAAAAAACCAAATAGAAAGAAATTTCGGAGAACTTTTATGCATACTTAAAAAAATAAATCCAATCAAACACCCACCAAACAAAGGCTACAGAATGTTTAGCAAATGTTAACAAAATAGATTTTCAAAAACCATAAATAATTGTATTTTTACGGTTCAAAATTCAGAAAATAAATGGGCAAAATCATTGCGATTGCTAATCAAAAAGGAGGCGTTGGAAAAACTACTACATCAGTAAATCTGGCAGCCTCATTAGGTGTCTTAGAAAAAAAAGTATTACTTATTGATGCTGATCCTCAGGCCAATGCCACATCAGGCCTTGGAATTGATGTAGAAAGTGTTGAAATTGGTACTTATCAAATACTGGAGCATAGTCATACACCTAGAGAAACTATTGTAAAATGTTCGGCTCCTAACCTTGATGTTATACCAGCTCACATTGACCTTGTTGCCATCGAAATTGAATTGGTTGACAAGGAAAACAGGGAATATATGCTTAAAAAAGCATTGGCAGAAGTAAAAGAGGAGTACGATTATATCATTATTGACTGTGCACCTTCATTAGGTCTTTTAACTTTGAATGCGTTGACAGCTGCAGATTCTGTAGTTATTCCTATTCAATGTGAATATTTTGCACTGGAAGGATTAGGAAAATTATTGAACACCATAAAAAGTATTCAAAAAATCCATAATCCTGATTTAGATATTGAAGGACTATTGCTAACGATGTACGATTCGAGATTGCGTTTATCAAATCAGGTTGTTGAAGAAGTTCAGAAACACTTTAATGATATGGTTTTTGAAACCGTTATTCAGCGAAATGTAAAATTAAGTGAAGCTCCAAGTTTTGGCGAAAGCATCATTAATTACGACGCAACCAGCAAGGGGGCAGTTAATTACATTAATTTAGCTCAGGAAATTATAAAGAAAAACAGCAAATAGTTTTTATGACAAAAGCAATTAAAAAACAAGCCTTAGGAAGAGGATTATCAGCATTATTAAAAGATCCGGAAAACGATATTACATCAGTAGAAGACAAAAATGCTGACAAGGTTGTTGGAAACATCATTGAGCTTGAAATAAGTGCTATCGAAATAAATCCGTTTCAGCCCAGAAGTAATTTTAATGAAGAATCATTACGCGAATTAGCCACTTCTATTAAAGAACTTGGTGTAATTCAACCTATTACTGTTCGAAAATTAGACTTCAATAAATACCAGTTAATTTCCGGAGAGCGTCGTTTACGCGCTTCGACTTTGGTTGGTTTAACACACGTTCCTGCTTACATTCGTATTGCCAATGACAACGAATCATTGGTAATGGCTTTGGTAGAAAATATTCAGCGTCATGATTTAGATCCTATCGAGATTGCACTTTCATACCAGCGTCTGATTGATGAAATCCAGTTAACTCAGGAACAAATGAGTGAGCGTGTTGGAAAAAAACGTTCTACAATTGCCAATTATTTACGTCTTTTAAAATTAGATCCAATTATTCAGACCGGTATTCGTGATGGGTTTATCAGCATGGGTCACGGCAGGGCAATAATCAATATTGAAGATTTAGATATTCAGACGGATATTTACCAAAAAATAGTAAGCCAGAACTTATCTGTACGTGAAACAGAGACCTTGGTAAAAAATTATCATGAAAGCTTAAAACCAAAGACTGAAGGAAAACCAAAAGCAGATTCTTCATTTGTAGTTAAAGAAACGCAAAAAAATACTTTCAATGATTATTTTGGTTCGAAAGTTGATATAAAAGTTGCCGGAAACGGGAAAGGAAAAATCACAATTCCGTTTAACTCAGAAGCCGACTTTAACAGAATTATAAAATTAATAAACGGATAGTGAATAAAATTGTCCCCATAAGTCTATTGTTCTTTCTCTTAGGAACCGTTTCTTCTTTTGCCCAGGCAAAAGAAGAAACGGTTTTAGTCGCTAAAGACACTACTAAGTTGCAGGAAATAGATCCGCTTACACCAGCAAAAGCAGCCTTTTATTCGGCAATCTTACCCGGTTTAGGACAAGCATATAATAAAAAATACTGGAAAATTCCTTTGGTTTATGGTGCAATTGGTACCAGCTTGTATTTTTATATTGACAATAATAAAAAATACCATGAGGCCAGAGATGAATACAAAAGGAGATTAGAAGGTTATGAAAGAAGCGATAAATTCGAAAAACTGGATGATTCTCGTTTAATTGCAGCACAAAAATTTTATCAACGAAATCGTGATTTATCATCCTTATTTGTTGTTGGCTTTTATGTTTTAAATATCATTGATGCCAATGTTGATGCTGCCTTAATTCAATTTAATGTCAATGAAAGATTATCTGTTCGTCCGGAAATCTACCCTTCGGATGTAACTTTTAAACCAAATGTTGGACTAACTTTTAATTACAACTTTTAAATAGCTTTCACTTCTATCTAAATTTAAAAAAAATATACAAAAAATGAAAATTGCACTTTTAGGATACGGAAAAATGGGTCAGGTAATTGAAAGAATTGCTCTGGAAAGAGGTCATCAAATTGTCTTGAGAAAAGATGAATTCAACACTTATGACGGACTTTCAACTGCTGATGTTGCTATTGATTTCAGCATTCCTACCGCAGCCGTTTCTAATATTTCAAGCTGTTTTCACGCCAATGTCCCGGTAGTTTCAGGAACCACAGGATGGCTAGAACATTATAGTGAAATGGAAGCGCTTTGTAATGAAAAACAAGGTGGCTTTATATCAAGTTCAAACTTTAGCTTAGGCGTAAATATCTTTTTTGAGCTGAATGAATATTTAGCCAAAATCATGTCTCAGTTTGATTATAAAGTGTCAATGGAAGAAATTCACCACACCCAAAAATTAGATGCGCCAAGCGGAACAGCAATTTCTTTGGCAAAAGGTGTAATTCAAAATAGCGCTTACGCGAAATGGACACTGGACAATCCGAAAGAAAAAGAGATTCATATCGAAGCCAAAAGAATTGGCGATGTACCCGGAACCCACACCGTAACCTACGATTCTACAGTTGACAGCATCGAATTAAAACATACTGCACATAATCGTGAAGGTTTTGCTTTAGGAGCCGTTATTGCTGCTGAATGGTTAGCCGGTAAAAAAGGAATCTACACCATGAAAGATGTTTTGAATCTGGAATCTAAATAAAAATTCAAAAATAATATTCTGAAACTTCAGAACTAAAATATAGAACTATGACACTTTATCTTTGGTTTGTTTTTTTCTTAGCCGTGCAAGTAATCCATTTTCTGGGAACTTGGAAATTATATCAAGCTGCAGGCAGAAAATCCTGGGAAGCAGCAATTCCTGTTTATAATTCGATTGTTTTAATGAAAATTATTGGGCGACCAACCTGGTGGACAATACTACTTTTCATTCCGATTATCAATCTGATTATGTTTCCTGTTATTTGGGTTGAAACCTTAAGAACGTTTGGAAAAAAATCAACCTTAGATACCATTCTAGGAATTTTTACTTTAGGATTTTATATTTATTATGTAAACTATACTCAAAAATTAGAGTACAACTCCAATAGAAAATTAACCCCTGAAAACAGAGCTGCAGATACTGTTAGTTCATTGCTTTTTGCGATAATTGTAGCAACATTGGTACATACTTATGTAGTTCAGCCTTTTACAATTCCGACTTCTTCATTAGAAAAATCGTTATTAATTGGCGACTTTTTATTTGTGAGCAAAGTAAACTATGGCCCAAGAGTTCCTATGACCACCGTTGCATTACCAATGGTACACGATTCTATTCCTTTAACCAAAAGAAAATCATACTTAAGCTGGCCACAATTACCTTATTTAAGATTACCTGCTTTAGAAAAAATAAAACGAAACGATATTGTTGTTTTTAACTGGCCGGTTGATACGGTACATTATTTCTTTGAACCAAAAGGAAGACCAGGCGTTATAAAACCAATTGACAAAAAATCAAATTATGTAAAACGCTGCGTGGGTGTTCCGGGTGATAGTTTGTCTATAAAAGACGGTTTTGTATATATTAATAACAAAAAACTAATTCTTCCTGAAAGAGCAAAACCACAATACTCTTATGCGGTTGCATTAGATGGTAAAACCCCAATTGATTTTGAATCTCTTCTAAAAGAGCTTAACGTCAATCTTGTCGATGTTTTAGGATTTAGAGATGAAACAAAAAGAGATACTTTATATTTTGCTGCTTTAACAGAAGCAAATGCTGAGCGTTTAAAAAACATTCCGGGAATTACGAATGTAAAAAGACAAATCTCTAAAGGAAATGAGAACTCAATTTTCCCCCATATCAACAGATGGAATCAGGACAATTTTGGTCCGATATACATTCCTGAGGCAGGTAAAACAGTTGCTCTAACAAATGAATCTTTACCTTTTTACAAAGATATCATAACCAATTACGAAGGGAACACTTTACAGATCGATGGTGCTCATTTTATAATTAATGGAAAGCAAACAAACAGTTATACCTTTAAACAAAACTACTATTGGATGATGGGTGATAACCGTCATAATTCTGAAGATAGCCGCTATTGGGGATATGTACCTGAAAATCATATCGTAGGAAAACCTGTTTTTATCTGGATGAGCTGGGATACAAATGGAAAAGGTATTAATAAAATCCGTTGGGACAGGGTTTTCACAACTGTTGATGGTGAAGGTCAGCCTCAATCTTATTTCAAATATTTCCTGATTGCTTTAGCAGTATTTTTTATTGGAGAATATTTCTGGAAAAAAAGAAAAGAAAACAAAGCATAAAAAAGATTAGTTATTTTTGTTTCAGGTTTCATGTTTCAGGTTCTTTGCGAACTTGAAACATGAAACCTGAAACTTTTAAACAAAGAATATAATGGACTCATTATTACTTCCTACCTATTTTCCGTCGATTAGCCATTTTGCAGTTATGGCTCAATCTGAAAACATCACTTTTGAAATGGAAGATAATTTTCAGAAACAAACTAACAGAAACCGTACATATATCTATAGTCCAAACGGAATCCAGCTCTTAAATATTCCTGTAAAACATTCAAAAACGGCACATCAAAAAACAAAAGATGTTTTGATTGAAAATGAATTTGACTGGCAAAAGCAACATTTCAAATCCCTGGAAGCAGCATACAGAAGTTCTCCATTTTTTGAATTTTTCGAAGATGACATTCTTCCTGTATTTGAAAAAAAACATACTTATTTAATGGATTTGAATATGGAAGTATTGGACACCGTAACAAAATGCTTGAGAATGAAATTGGAGTTTAGCAAAACCACCGAATATTTTCATGAAGCAGAAAATATATCAGATTTCAGATTTTTGGCAAACGGGAAGAAAGACACTAATTCATTCGAAAAATATCCTCAGGTTTTTGATGACAAACATGGTTTTATCAACAACCTAAGCGTATTGGATTTGCTGTTCAATGAAGGGAAATTTGCAATGGATTATTTAAAAACACAGAAATTAGAAATAAAATAAAAACAATCCACAACAGTTTTATTTTTTTTGGAATTTGCCCGAGTACTAAGCGAACAGACGAAGCAATTTAAAATTAGAATTTATTTTTTGTAATTTATTCCATTGAAAGTCTTGTCATTATTGGATAATGATCGGAGTTTTCAAAATCAGAAAAACTTTGAAACTGCTTTACTTTCATCTTAGGATCTGTGAAAATATAATCGATCCGGGCGGGATAATATTTAAACTTATAAGTAGCTCCAAACCCTTCTCCTGCTTCTTCAAAGGCATCTTTTAGTTTTCCTTTTATATTTCGGTATACATAAGAAAATGGACTATTGTTCATATCTCCGCAAATAATAATCGGATATTTACATTGCTTGATATTTTCCTTAAAAATTTCTGCCTGCTCCTGCTGCTGCCTAAACCCTTTGCTAATTCTGGCATACATAATTTGCGATTTCTTTTGATTAACCTTGTCGATATCATCTGAAATTTCGCTTACATCCGGAGAAATTTTGATTGACTGTAAGTGCATATTGTAAACACGCACTATATCTTTTCCTCGCTTAATATCAGCGTAAACAACGTTATTGTCTGATTTAGGAAAAATAATACTTCCTTCATTTATAATAGGGAATTTAGAAAAAATTGCCTGTCCTGTTTTAATTTGATCACCATCTATAAAAATATAGCGATGCGGATACACTTTTAAATCAATATGAGCAGAATTTGAATACTCCTGAATACATAAAATATCAGGATCTTTTTCATCAATAAAGGCCTTGATATTAGACGGAATATCATCACGGTCAACCCATTTAAAAACATTAAAAAGACGCACATTGTAGCTCATTACTGAGAAATCTTTTTCATCTTCAATATATTCTTTACCTGAGAATTTATAGAACTTGCTAATAAATGTAATTCCCGTTAACAACACCAAACCAGACAAAATAAGGCGTTTTTTAAACTGAATCGCCCAATAGAAAAAGAACAATCCGTTTGCAACAAAAAAAGCCGGCATGAACAAGGTGAGCACAGCCAAAAGAGGAAAGCTTTTAGGTGCTAAAAAAGGCAATACATAGACACTAAATGTAAGAACAGTTAGTACTATATTTAAAAAGAACATTATTTTATTAAACCACGAAAGGTTTTTCATATTATTTTGCTAAAAGGATTATTTTCCAGCTTTAAACAGAAATTCTTTTTCTTCTTTTGTCAGACAATCATAACCAGACTGGCTAATTTTATCTAAAATTTCATCAATTTGTTGTTGTGCCTTGTCTTTCGTAACAATTCTTGATGAAGTTTTTTCCGTAGGTTTTTGATAATTTTTATGAACTTTTTTAAATGGGGTTGCAGGGGATTTTCTGAAAAGGTTGGCAAAAAAGTCTATTATTCTGGAAACCACAATACTTAAATCTATCCCGTTTTGAAGCAGTTTAATAAAAACAAAACCAAAAAAGGCTCCGGCTAAATGTGAGATATGTCCACCAGTATTATCCAAACGCAATTGCATCAGGTCTAAAATCAGGATCACACCTGTAATATGCCATAATTTTACATTTCCAATCAATAACAAACGAACATTCATTAATGGCTGATATGTGGTTGCTGCAACCAAAATTGCCATAATTGCAGCAGAAGCCCCCACAATAGGAGCTGAAATATTTAAAAACCAATAACTTAAAACAAATGTAATTCCAGCAAATACAGCACCTAAAATATATAATCCTAAATATTGTTTTTGAGTAAAAAAGGTTAAAAACAACTGGCTTGCAAAATTCAAAACCATCATGTTAAACAATAAATGCAAAAATGAAGAGTGAAAAAAAGCGTATGTTAGAAATGTCCAGGGCTTAAATAAGAAAACATCAGGATCTGAAGATAGCGCCAGCCAATTAGGATAAGCAAATCCTCCGCCTGAATATTGATAAAAAAACACTAATGAAATCAAGAAACAAGCTATATTCCAATAAATTAAACGCAGCGAAATACCACCTATTTTATATTGTAATTTCAAATCATCCAGAATATTCATAAAAGTTCTTTTTGGTTTTTATTATTAATTATTTAAAGTTAAAAATTAATTCCAACGATTATTATTAAACTGATTTTTTTTCCAGTATAACATCATTAAATAACCTGTTAAGGCTCCGCCAACATGGGCAAAATGAGCAATGCCTGTACCTCCTCCACCAAACAAAGAACCTCCTTTAAATCCTAAAAATAAATCTATCGCCAAAATCCCAGGAACAAAATACTTTGCTTTAATCGGAACCGGAATAAACATTAACCCTAATTGCGCATTTGGAAACATAAATGCAAAAGCTGTTAACAATCCGTATATAGCTCCTGATGCACCAACAACAGTACCAATATAGGCATCAGTAAAGCTATTAAATTGCGAAACAGAAACTAAATCCTGCCATCTTGTATCAATTTGACCTTGCGCTAAAAGTTTCAAAATTGCGTCTTTTTGAAATCCATTTGCTATCAAAATATTCATTGTATCTTGAAAAGAATAATAGTTTACCGCTGTGTGCAATAATGCAGAACCTAAACCACATGAAATATAAAAGAATAAAAATTTCTTACCTCCCCAAAAATGCTCTAATGCAGATCCGAAAGATACCATTGCAAACATATTAAAAGCGATATGCATAATACCACCGTGCATAAACATATGCGTAATTGGTTGCCAAATTCTAAAATTTGGGCTTTCCGGAAAAAACATAGCCAAATATTCATAAGAAACAGGCACCAACTGAGAGCCAATAAAAAAAATAATATTAATAATAAGCAGTTGTTTTACAACGGGGGTCATATTCATCATAAGGCAAATTTTTTATCTATATCTTCCACACGCATGGTGATGAAAGTAGGTTTTTGAAAAGGTGAAATATTTGGATCTTTACAGGCAAATAATCCGTTTACCAAATTATCTTGTTCTTTTTCGGTTAAATAAGATCCGGTTTTAACCGCTAGACTTTTGGCCATTGACTTGGCAATTGTATCATTTTGGCTGTAGCTGCTGGCGGGGATTCCGTCTTGCAAATCGCTTAATAATTGTTCTATTACAAGAGAAACTTCGCTTTCGGTAATATTGACCGGAATGCCTGAAATCACGATATGATCCGTTTGAGCCGCTTCAAATACGAAACCTGTTGTTTCCAGCGAAGGTTTTAATTCTTCAATTAATTTCATTTCATCAGAAGAGTAAAACAAATTCAATGGAAACAATAATTGCTGACTTGAAGCCTGATTTACAGTCATATTCAGCAAAAATTGTTCGTACAAAATACGCTGATGGGCGCGCTGCTGATCAACAATCACCATTCCTGATTTTATTGGCGAAACGATATATTTTTTATGTATCTGATATGTTTTATGACTTGCCTGTTCTACTTCGTCGTCATTAAATAAAGAGGACGTTACTTCTTCATTTTCAAATGTAAAAGGAGAACTCTCTATATTTTCTGTTTCTAAACCAACGTATAAACTTTCCCAACTTGCGGTTGGCTCTACTCTTTTAGAATATCCGGAATGAGAATTCGATACGGAACTGAAACCAGAACCTGACCCAGATCCGGAACTCGCTTTAGAATAATGTTGATTGGTTTTATCATCTGTAAACGGATTAAAAGTTCCATCAACCTGAATCGTTGGTGTTTCGGCTTCTAAATCCTTATAATAATATGGCGTATCCAAATTAGCGTCACGGTCAAAATCTAAAACCGGTGCCACATTAAACTGACCTAAACTGTGTTTTATTGAAGCTCTTAAAATAGCATATAAAGCCTGTTCATCATCAAACTTAATTTCAGTCTTTGTCGGATGAATATTGATATCGATTGTGTTTGGCGGAACTTTTAAATACAGGAAATAACTAGGTTGTGAACCATCTTTCAAAAGTCCGTCATAAGCAGCCATAACCGCATGATGTAAATAACCGCTTTTTATAAAACGATCGTTCACAAAAAAGAATTGTTCTCCCCTATTTTTCTTTGCGAATTCGGGTTTACAAACAAATCCCTGAACATTTATAATTTCTGTGTCTTCATTAACCGGAACCAATTTTTCATTAGTCTTACCTGACATTATTCCAACAATACGCTGACGATAACCTGCAGCCGGCAAATTGTACATTTCACTTCCGTTGTGATAAAAAGTAAAATGAATGTTGGGATGTGCCAAAGCTACACGCTGAAACTCATCCATAACATGACGAAATTCAACGGTATCTGATTTCAGGAAATTACGACGGGCTGGAATATTAAAAAAAAGATTTTTAACAGCAAATGAAGTTCCTTTTGGCAAAACTGCTACTTCCTGAGAGATAAATTTACTTCCTTCAATAACTATATGTGTACCTAACTCTTCCTGATCTTGTTTGGTTTTCATTTCCATATGTGCAATTGCAGCAATAGAAGCTAATGCTTCTCCGCGAAAGCCTTTTGTACATAATGAAAATAAATCTTCGGCCTGGCGAATTTTTGAGGTTGCATGACGTTCAAAACACAAACGTGCATCTGTAACGCTCATCCCCTTACCATTATCAATAACCTGAACTAATGATTTTCCAGCATCTTTAATGATTAATTTAATGTCGGTTGCACCAGCATCCACAGCATTTTCCAGCAACTCTTTTACGACTGAAGCTGGTCTTTGAACCACCTCTCCAGCGGCAATTTGATTGGCAACATGATCAGGAAGTAATTGGATAATACTCGACATTAAGCAAAAATAGTTTTAAAGTTTACGGTTTAAATTAGAAACCAAGAAGTACAAATTTAGTGAATTTCTATTGGGTTTTCGAATATCGCCATTCATAAAAAAAACAAAAAACCTATACTATTATGATTCAGTATAGGTTCTACTATTTTTAAAAAAAAATGTGTTTTATTGGTTTTCTATCTTCATAGGAGTTTCTTCAATTTGAAGTGCGCCAGAAGACAACAAAGGCTGATTAAAAGGGTGTGAAATAGAAGCCTGCTGGCGAATGTACGCCATTTTTATGGCTGCAATTGCTGCTTCAGTTCCTTTATTTCCATGAACACCGCCGCTTCTGTCAATAGATTGCTGCATGTTGTTGTCTGTTAAAACACAAAAGATAACCGGAATATCAGTTTGAACATTCAAATCTTTAATTCCTTGTGTAACGCCTTCGCACACAAAATCAAAATGTTTTGTTTGTCCCTGAATAACACATCCAATTACAATAACTGCATCAACATTTTGTGTTTGCAGCATTTTCTTTGCACCATAAATAAGTTCAAAACTTCCCGGAACATTCCAGCGTATAATTTGCTGCGCAGGGACTTCATTATCAATTAAGGCATCAAAAGCACCATTGTAAAGTCCTTCAGTTATGTTTTCATTCCACTCAGAAACAACAATCCCAAATCGAAAGTCTTTCGCATTTGGGATTGTGTTTTTATCGTATTCTGATAAATTTTTATTTTCAGTAGCCATCTTTTATATTTTAGATTTTTGATTTTAGACTTAAGATCCTTAATACAAATCTACAATCTTAAATCTAAAGTCTAAAATTTTTATTGCGCTAATCCTATCAATACATCAACAGAAGCAGCTTCCGGAGTTGCATCGAAGTTTTCTTTAATATCTGTAAAATATTTTAAAGCATCTTCTTTTTGACCTAAAGCTAAAGCTGTCTTACCAGCTTTCAACAAGAAACGAGGTGTTGTAAAATCGTTTTTATTAGACTCCGCTGCTTTAACATAATAATCCAAAGCTTCTTTTTGATTGTTCTTTTGAGAATAAGCATCTCCAATCGCACCTTTTGCCAAAGCGCTTAAAATCATATCATCCGATTTAAACTCTCCTAAATATTTGATTGCTTCGTCAAATTTACCCGTATTCAAATAAGCCATACCTGCATAATAATTTGCTAAATTTCCTGCATCAGTTCCAGAATATTCATCAGCAATTTTTACAAATCCAAATTTACCTTCAGAACCATTCAAAGACAACTTGTATAATGAATCGCTTGCTACACCCTCAGTCGCTTTTTGGAAATTTTGCTGAGCAACAAACATTTCGTTTGCAGCCTCATCTTGTTTAGGAGCTTCAATAAAATTTTGGTAAG
>CBFGNY010000095.1:0-16693 GCA_965650235.1 uncultured Flavobacterium sp.
TTAGAAGTTCTTCTCCCGTAATCGGACGTTTGAAGAAATGCGTCATGATATAACCGTTGTGTTTTCCGTACATATGTTCTTCAAACTCTTCTTCTGTATACGGAATTTGATAATTATTGAAAAATGCCTCAAAAGCCTTTACATGATGTGGATTGGTGTGGCAGATTACACCGTCCATATCAAAAATTACACATTGCTGTTTCATTATATTTTGTTTTTAACGGTTGCAAGATAGGGTAATAAAGGGTTATTTCACAGAGATTTTCGGAGGTTTTTTTTGAATTGCACAGAGGCGCAGAGGCGCAAAGTTTTGTTTCACGCAGATTTAAAAATGATTTAAGCAGATTTGAAATGATTTATTGTAGCTCTCCAATTAATCTGCTAAATCTGCGCAATCTGCGTGAGAAATTCTTTCTAAACAATTTATGACATCTGATTTTTTGAATCACGCAGAGACGCAGAGGCGCAAAGTTTGTTTTGTGCAGATTTAAAAATGATTTAAGCATATCAATTATAAAAAAAATAAATCTGCTTTAATCTGCCAAAATCTGCGTGAAAAAATATATAAATCAAAAAAGCCTTTCCGTTAAGAAAGGCTTCTCCCAATATTGCGGTCTGGACGGGACTCGAACCCGCGACCCCATGCGTGACAGGCATGTATTCTAACCAACTGAACTACCAAACCCACTGCTTATTGTAACTGCAAAAATACAATAGAACTTTGATTCTACAAGGTTTTTTCCGGTTTTTAAGCAAATAAAAACGTTAAATTTTTAACCAATTGATTTCTATTGAAGTAGATTATTTTTTTTTCCACCATATAAGTAATATAAGTTCATTTGATAAAAAGCACCTAAACTTTTTCGGCAATTTTTACATTCTTAAATGATGAAATTTTATGATTTATGATAATTACAGCTCTGCTTTTACGGAAGTTTTAAATGAACTTATATTATATGGTTCAATTCGCAAAAAGCGTTAAATCAAAAAAGCCATCCACAAAAGTGGAAAGCTTTTCATTGGTCTAACTACTAAACCGAGCTACGAGTTACAAAGTCGTAGCAAACAACACAACTAATCTTAGATACCGTATTTGGGCAAAAAAGCCTTTCCGTTAAGAAAGGCTTCTCCCAATATTGCGGTCTGGACGGGACTCGAACCCGCGACCCCATGCGTGACAGGCATGTATTCTAACCAACTGAACTACCAAACCTCTGCGTTATTGCGGTTGCAAAGATAGTACAGATTTTCATTTCTGCAAGCCTTTTGCTAAAAAAATTGAATAATTATTTTAAACACTTAGCCAAAGTTTTGTTTTTCAACCAAATATGTTGTCAGGATTTTTTCAAAATTATCGCCAACATTCACCGGAACGTACTTAATTTGGTTCTTTGCACAGGTTAAAGCCAGTTTTTTAAAGTACTCTCCTGCCCTTTTTTCATATTCAACTTTAACATTATCGGCAAAAATCGATACTTCATCCCCTGATTCTAAGTCGATAAACTTTCTTGGTGTATTGTCAAAATCAAATTTCAACTCGGTTTCATGGTCCACTACATGAAATAAAACCACTTTATGTTTATTGTGCTTTAAATGCTGCAAGGCGTTAAACAGCTTTTCATCATCTTCTGACTGAAACATATCCGTAAACAATATAATCATTGAACGACGGTGCATTTTCTCCGCAATTTGATGCAGATAGGTAATGGTATCAGTAGTTTTTTTGACTTTTGGCTGTTCTAATAATTGCTCTAATTTATTCAAAAGCATTCTATGGTGACGATCGCTTCCTTTTTCTGGAGCATAATATTCATAATTGTCCGAGAAAACACTTAAACCAACGGCATCTCGTTGTTTCTTTAAAATGTTCATCAAAACTGCCGAAGCCAAAACGGCAAAGCCAATCTTTTTTTCATAAAAAGGCTGATTCGATTTGAGTTCCGGATAATGCATCGACGAAGAATTATCGACAATAATATGACAGCGTAAATTGGTTTCTTCCTCAAAACGTTTCGTGTACAAACGATCGGTTTTAGCAAATAATTTCCAATCGATGTGTTTCGTGCTTTCACCGACATTATAGACTTTATGCTCGGCAAATTCAGCCGAAAATCCATGAAAAGGACTCTTGTGCATTCCGGATATAAAACCTTCCACAACCTGATTCGCCAGCATTTCAAGATGCTGAAAACTGGAGACTTTCTCTATTTCCGATTCGATTTTCATTCGGTTTCTTTTTTAATATTTTGAGCGCGATATAAAGCGTCAGTTGCCTGAAATAATTTTCGTTTTAATATCGGACTAAAATTAGGGTTTTCTTTTAAGAATCGCTGCACTTCATCAAAAGCATATTTCGAAGAATATTTTCCAATTGTATTACTCAGCCAGTCTTTTGGAAAAAATATATCTCCCGTACGCTGAATTTCATCTGTCAAATCTAATGAAAATCGAATGTACTTCTGCGAATTTTCCTGACGCAGCGGATGATGAATATTTGCCAGCGCAATAGAAACCCAGGATTCTTTCTCCCTGTTTTTATCGTCTTTTAACGATTCCATAAAAGCAGACCGAACCGATTCGTGTTTTGATAATGAAGGCAATAAAAACTCAAAACGTTTCAGTTTGTCCGGATTTGAAATGGCAGTTTTAGCTCTCTTTAAAATTTCATCTGCTTTCTTATGTTTAAAAATAGCCAGATTCATTGCCATATTCGTGTAATCATCTTCGTTTAATTTTAAATTCGGAATCATCGTTTCTTTATTCCAAATCTGATATAATTTGGCTTTTGCCGAATTCGAATGTGCAATTGAACTAAATAAATTGAATAAGGTCTTTTTAATATTCGGAGATAAATTTGTCTGTAAACGTGTAAACAAAGTATAACTAAGCAGTTTTTGAACTTTATTCTGCTGTTTTTCTGTAAAGAATCTCCAATAAATCGTATTCAAATTATTAGATGCAATTCTTAAAACCAATTCATTTTCTTCCGTTTGAATTCCTCTAAATAAACAATCAAAAGCTTTTTGTGGCGAGACATTTCCAATCAGCATATTTTCATAAAGATTGCTGTATGAAGAAGCTCTTGCAACCTCATCTTTCAATGTTGCAATATAATTTAAATTATTCCCGTCAAGCGGAAAAACACCATATCCAAAACCATTATAATTGTAAATAATGCCAAGCGGCTTTTCAAGTCCGACAGCTTCTCTCAACAGAAGATTTTTATCTTTTATCGTAACATTTAATACTTTTACATTATCCGCATAAATTAACCCAATCTGAAAAACCTGAGGCCAGATATTTTCGGATTTGTCTTCTGCATTTTGCTCAATTTCAAATGTAGCAATTCGGTTTTGAGCGTCGTATTCAAATTTATTTGTAAAAATGGCCCTTCCGGATTTGTTGACCCAGACTTCGCTCCATTTCTTCATATCCAAGAGCGTTTCAGCATCTAGGATTTCAACCAGATTATTCCAGTCGGCATTGTCGTTGGCGTATTTTTTAATGTATTTTCCAATTCCTTTCTGAAAAGCTTCCTTACCCATCGAAGCTTCTAATTGACGCATCATAATTGGGGCTTTGTTGTAAATAATGCTCCCGTAAAGTGAGCCGGCATCTTTTAAATTAGCCAAATTCTGTTTGATCGGATGTGTTCCCAAAGACCGGTCCTCCGCATAAGCGCTTGCATAATGTGCACTGAAAAACTGCAGATTATGATTGACTTTCGGGAAAATCGGATTCATGATTTTATCTGCCATGAAATTCGCAAATACCTCTTTCATCCAGACATCGTCAAACCATTTCATCGTTACCAGATCGCCAAACCACATATGCGAGGTTTCATGGGCAATCAGTTTTGCACGATTTAGTTTTTCACTGTCAGTCGCACTGTTATCCAAAAACAACGTAGATTCACGGTACTGAATTGCACCTACATGTTCCATTCCGCCATACTGAAAACCCGGAATCGAGGCAAAATCCAGTTTCTGAAACGGAAATTTATAATTCGTATATTTTTCTATAAAATCTAAAGACTGCTGATGTAAATTGAAAATAGTATCAATGCTGCTTTCTATTTTGCCTTTATCGTTTTCACGGTATAGAAAAGTCATTTCCAAACCCGGCTTCCGAGTGAAACTATTGAATTTTCCGGCTACAAACGAAAACAAATACGTACTCATTTTATCTGACTCACCAAAAGCGTACGAAGTAAAATCGCCTTTTCCAACTTTGGCTAAAACATCGGCTCCAGCCAAAACCGTCCAGTCTTTTGGAACAGACAAACTCAGTTTATAAGTTGCTTTAATGTCCGGCTGATCAAAACACGGAAACAGCGTACTAGCGCGATCCGGAACCAGTAAAGTGTACAAATAATCATCATTTCTGTTTAATGATAAATTGCCGGCGATAAATGAAATTATAACTTTATTTTTTCCGGAAATCAAACTTTCAAAAGGAATAATAATATGTCCTTTTTCGTGTAGAATGGGAATATTTTTTCCGTTTGCAGAAACTGATTTTATGTTTTCAGATTTCTCTTTAAAATCCAAATACAAAGGCTGACTCAAATCTGACAAAGTCAAATCTAAATTTAAATTGGAAATAATATCCCGCTCTTTCTGATTCGGAATTTCAAAAGATAATTCATAAGAAACATTGGAGATTTGCTGTTTACGAAAAACAGCCAATTGCTCTGAAACGCCATTTTCTAAAAGAGAACTTTCTTTTTGTTTTGATTGAGAAAAACCAATTGTAATGATCGTAAAAAAAATAAGAAAGCTGTAGAGGATTTTCATTTTAAGGAAATATAAGATTCGTTAAAAATAAAAAATGTTTGTTATGGATTGAGAATGTTTGCCACGAATTACACAAATTTTCACAAATTATTATTTTGATTGCTCTTAAAAGAGGTTTGCCACAGACTAAGGGCTAAAAATGAATTCTTTTACTTTATAAATTCTCCCGCAAATCCCGCAGATTTGGCATTAAAATTTAGATTCCTACATCTGCTAGATCTGCAAAATCTGCGAGAGAAATTAATTAAAAATCCTATTATCTATAGGAATCTATGGCAAAAAACAAGTTCAAACCTTCAAATATTTTAATTTGTGAAAATTTGTGCAATTTGTGGTAAAAAACACAACAATTTCAAGCCATTTCAATTAGCGAAAATTAGTGAAATTAGTGGCAAAAAACTTTTACAAATAAAAAAGGCCTGACTTTCGCCAAACCTTCTTTATATAAATCATAATCTTACGATTACAACAAAGCGTCTAAACTATCTGCGTAGGTTTGTTTAGGAGCAACCCCTACTTGTTTTCCTACTACTTCTCCGTTATGAAAAACCAAAACAGTTGGTATGTTACGAACACCATATTTTGCAGCGAATTCCTGGTTTGCATCAACATCAACTTTTCCAACAACAACTTTACCTGCGTATTCGTTGCTTAATTCGTCAATGATTGGACCAACCATTCTACAAGGACCGCACCATGCTGCCCAAAAATCTACCATTACCGGTTTATCTGATTTCAAAACTACTTCATCAAAAGTAGCATCTGTGATTGCTAATGCCATAATAATTTTATTTAAGTTACCTCTTCAAACTATATTAAAGGTAACAATTTTTAATGGGTTAAAACTTCATACAAATTTAGAAATTTTATATCATTCCAACATCATTCGTAAATTAGTTTTGGTTATGAATGTATCGGCAATACTTATATTAATAGTAAACCTCTTATTTAAAGCATTATATTTCTATGAAACAGCAAATTTAACAGCAAATAACCGCTTTTATTTAACGTATCTTTAGTAATCGAAAAAATGAACTGATGAAAAATGCCTTCCTTAAAATAAAAAACTTCCTCGAATCAGTTCGTTTTAAAAAGTATGCCAAACGTTTTGGCTTCTTTATTTTGGGATGTATTACGCTTCTTATAGTCGGCTCCGCAGCACTATCCTTTTATTTCAATCGGAATAAAACGGAGATCATTGCCAAAATCAACACCAAAATCAATGAGAACATCAACGGGAAATTCTATATTGGTGATTTTCAGTATAAGTTTCTAACCGGTTTGCCAAATTTCACTCTCGCCCTAAAAGATGTCGAATTAAAAGACAATCAGTGGAGTACCCACAAACATACTTTACTAAAAGCCAACGAAATCGAAGTCCGTTTAAATGTTTGGAGTTTGCTGCAGAAAGAAATTAATATCCATAAAATCCTGATCAACAACGCACAGATTTATGTTTATAAAGCCGAAAATGGCTATTCGAACGCCAATATTTTTAAACCCAAAAAGGAAAAAACAACCGAAACGACATCTGAAACCGGAACCACAGTCAATCAGGTCGAGCTCAACGATGTTCATTTTATATTGGACAATCGCCTTGGACATAAATTATTTGATTTTGATATCGCCAGTTTAAAATCGAAAGTAAAATACGAGGACGAAGACTGGCAAACCAATGTTTTCCTGAAAACCAATATCAAAAGTCTGGCTTTTAATACCCGTCACGGAAGTTTTGCCAAACAAAAAATACTTCAGGGTACTTTTGCCGTTTCCTATTCTGCCGAAAAAGAAAATATAGACGTCAAAACCGACAATCTAACAATCGGAAAAGATGCTTTTGACATTATTGCTTTTTTCAACTTAGCCAAAGGCAGCGCGCTTTTCGGAATCAATATTAGTACTACTATTTTATGGCAAAATGCTTCTAATCTGCTGTCGACAAACATCAGTTCAAAGCTCAACCGATTTAATTTAAAAAAAAAAATCGATGTGAATTGCGACATCAAAGGCGATTTTAATGCCGAAGGTGATCCGCGAATTGTCGTTCAGGCCGAAGTCAAAAACAACGAACTCAGCATTCCTGACGGCTTAATTACCGATTGCCGTTTCAAAGGCATTTTTACCAATAATTTCAAACCAAAAGCAGGTTTTAACGATGCCAATTCGGCCATCATTTTAACGCGCTTATCCGGAAAATACAAAAATGTTCCGCTTACAATTCCGCTATTATCAATTAACAATCTCGAAAAACCACAGGCAGTCGGAATGGTAAATTCTGATTTCGAAATCCAAAACCTCAACGAAGAAAACACCGAAAAATGGATTAATTTTACCGAAGGTCACGCGGCAGCCAACTTAAAATTTCAGTTTGACATTGTCGATTTCTACATCACCAAACCTCGTTTTATTGGAAATGTAAACATTCAAAATGCCTCTTTTCATTTTATTCCGAAAAACGTGCATGCCGAAAAAATCAACGTACAACTCGAATTTACACAAGAGGCTTTGCTGATTAAAAAAATCGCCTACAAACATAAAAACAGCACGATTTATATCGAAGGAAAAATCAATAATTTCCTGAATTTATATTACGACGCCCCCGAAAAAATGGTCGTAAACTGGGATATCTATTGCCCAAGTATCGACATCAGGCAGTTTCTGGGTGTTTTAGCCTCTTCTCAAAAAAAGAAAGTAACCGCCAAAAAGCCTACCATGTCGCATCAGTTGCGAACAGCGATCGAAAAATGCATTGTCGACATCAGCATCAAAGCCGACAAAATCACGTACAACAAACTAACCGCCACCAACACCAAAGCGCAGATTCAGATGATTGATTCGCGGCTGGTCATCAAAAATGGCTCCCTGCAGACTTCCGGCGGAAGCATCAATTTCAGTTCGACCGTTTCGCCAAATGGCAAAGATTATAATTTCACGTCCAACGCTCAGGTTAATCATGTGGATATTGCGAGTTTTTTAAAGTCGTTCAACAACTTTGGGGTTACATCATTTTCTCCCAATAACATTAAAGGCAAACTTACCAGCAATGCCAATGTAACCGGTTTAATCAATAGTCAGGGTGCACTCATTACCAACTCCTTGCACGGAAAACTCAATTTCAGGGTCACTGCCGGTGCTTTGGTAAATTTTGAGCCAATCATGAAAATCGGTAAATTTGCGTTTCCGTTGCGCGATGTCGAGAACATCACCTTTAGCGATTTATCCGGCAATTGCAACCTTCGTGGCGAGCAGGTCGACGTCAATAAACTCACCATTAGTTCCAGCGTTCTCAACCTCGATGCCCAAGGCGTTTATTCCTTTGGCCGCGGCACCAATTTAGCCCTCACCGTCCCGCTCCGAAACTCTAAAGATGATGCCAAACTCGCCACCAAAGCCGAGCGTGATGCCGTTCGCCAACGCGGAATCGTCCTGCATTTACTCGCCGTAGACGATGACGGAAAAATAAAAATTAAATGGGGGAAGAAGGATAAGCAGAATAATTAGAAGCTATTTCCTGCTCTCCGCTGTATCTTTTATGCCGAACCCCGCCACAAAAGGATGCCGCTTCGATCAGGGCTAGGGCGCTTGGTTTTATAAGAACTTTTTTAGAAATATTTTAAACGCCAGTCAGAAATGATTGGCGTTTTTTTATGCCTATAAAATTAAAAAAACTTAATTAAAAAATGATGACAATTGTCGACCGGACAGTTGTCCGCACTTAACTACATTTATCGGTTATGAATCTGAGAGAAAAATTTGGACATAAGATAAAATTCTTACGAGAAGAAAGAAAATACTCCATTGAGTATTTGGCAAATATCGCCGACATCGACAGAACATACATTTCTGATATAGAAAAAGGCAAAAGAAATGTTTCACTACTAATTATCGAAAAGCTAGCAAAAGCACTTGAAGTAAATATTCAAGAATTATTTAATTATGAAAATGAAAAATAAATTTACTTACATCGATCTTTTTTCAGGTTGCGGTGGATTATCGCTTGGATTGCATCAAGCGGGATGGCAAGGTCTTTTCGCCGTTGAAAAAAGTCCAGATGCATTTAAAACACTAGAATACAACTTAATACAAAATAAAAATCATTTCAGTTGGCCAAATTGGCTTCCTCAAAAAGCACATGAAATTAATACTGTACTTGATCAATATTCTTCCAAATTAGCTAAACTAAAAGGAAAAGTTACAATGATTGCGGGAGGACCGCCTTGTCAGGGATTTTCAATGGCGGGAAAACGTAATGAATTCGATTTAAGAAATGATCTCATTAACTCTTACATAAATTTCGTAAAAATTGTTGAACCTAAAATTATTTTCTTCGAAAATGTAAAAGGCTTCACTATGGAATTTAAGAAGAACAAAGAAAAAGGAATTGCTTATTCATCACAAGTAACTCAAAAATTAGATGACGCTGGTTATTTTGTAAAAGGACAATTAGTGAATTTTGGTGATTATGGAGTTCCCCAAAAAAGAACTCGTTTTATTCTTGTAGGAATAAAAAAAACTTTAAAAAATGCTTCACAGGAAAAAGCAGAAAGCTTTTTTGAATCTTTAAAAGAAAATCGATTTGATTTTTTAAAAGAAAAAGGATTAAATACAAAAACAAACCTTCAAGATGCAATTTCTGATTTGTTTAAACAAAATGGATTGAAAGAAACACCTGAATATCCTAGTTTTCAATCCGGCATTTACGGAAAAGAAAAAGGAAATTATCAAAAATTGATGCGTGCAGGAGTTAAAAATAAAATTGCCGACAGTCATCGCTTTCCTAGACACTCTTCCTTGATAATAAATAGATTTAAAAATATTCTAGAAGAAACTACTATTGAAAGAAGAAATTTTAATGTTAGTAAAACCATTCAAGAAAAATACAATATTAAAAAAAGAACAGTAATACCTCTAAACGGTTTAGACAAAACACCAACAATAACAACCTTACCAGATGATTATATTCATTATTCAGAGCCTAGGATTTTAACTGTTCGAGAATATGCTCGTATACAATCATTTCCAGATTGGTATATTTTTCAAGGAAAATATACTACTGGTGGAAAATTAAGAACTCAAGAAGTCCCTCGTTATACTCAAATAGGAAATGCAATTCCACCACTTTTTAGTGAGCAAAGTGGGTTGATTTTAAAGCAACTTTTATAAATGGATAAAGGCGTATTAAGTTTTGACATAAAAACAGGAATGAAAAATATCATCGGTAGAGATTTAATTACTGATGACTTTATCGCTATTTATGAACTTGTTAAAAATTCTTATGATGCTCATGCAGATTATGTAAAGATAATTTTCAACAAAGATGAAATTATTATTGCGGATAATGGGAAAGGAATGTCTAAACAAGATTTAGAAAAAAAATGGTTTGCTGTTGCCTATTCTGCTAAAAAAGATAAAACTGAAGATGATGACTTAAAAAAAGATTCTCATTTAAATAATTTAAAATCCAGAAGGTTTTTTGCAGGTGCAAAAGGTGTTGGTCGTTTTTCTTGTGATAGATTAGGTGGGAAATTAGAACTTACAACATCAAAAGTTGATATAGACGAAACTTATAAAGTAGATGTAGATTGGAGCGCATTTGAAAAAGATGCGCAACAAAGTTTTGATTCAATCCAAATTCCTTTTGAAAGTATTGAGAATAATAATGCCTTCCCAAAGAGTAAAAATCACGGTACAATTTTAAAAATACAAAATTTAAATTCTATTTGGGATATTAATAAATTCAAAGAATTAAGAAGGTCTCTTGAAAAACTTATTAATCCATTTTCAAAAGAAAATAGTTTTACAGTAGAAATTGAAGCAAAAGATTTTATTGAAGTTGACAATAACTCAAATAATAATCTCAAAATAAACGGAGTTGTCAACAATAGTATTTTAAAAGTTCTTGATTTAAAAACAACTCAAATAGATTTAAAATTAAAAAATGAAATAATAACAACCAAGATTATTGATAGAGGAACATTAATTTATCACATTGAAGAACCTAACAACTATATTACATTAATCGATGACTTAGAAATTAATTTATATTTTTTGAATAGAAGTGCAAAAATAAATTTTGGAAAACTAATGGATATAGAGCCGATAAATTATGGCAATGTATTTTTGTTCAAAAATGGATTTCGAGTTCAGCCTTATGGAAATATTGGTGATGATAGTTGGGAATTAGACAACCGAAAGCAACAAGGTTATAATCGTTTTTTGGGAACTAGAGATTTATTCGGTAAAGTAGATTTAATTACAGAGAACTTCAACGAATTTAAAGAAGTGTCAAGTAGAGCAGGTGGATTGGTTGAAACTTCTGGCAAAAAAATATTATTTACAATTTTTAAAGAGAAAGCTTTTTTGAGACTTGAAAGATATGTTGCTGGAGTTCTATGGGGTGAAGCATTTAAAAGAAAGAAATATTTTTTAAATGAAGAATTAGCAGATTTACACAGAGAAGGACTTAAAGAGGACAAAGATAAAGATTCTTATGAGGATGTTTTAAATAATATTGGAAGTAAAATTGATTTTGTTAATTTAATTAAAACCTTAACTGACGACAAGGATATCAAAATTCTACATTATAATAAGGAATTAGTTGACCTCGTTAACGAAAAACTTGACGAAGTTCAACCAAAATTCATAATAGACTTAGAAAAAATAGCTGAAAAAACAAATGATTTAGACCTATTAAATCAGGTTAAACTAACTGAAGATAATTTTAATACGATTCTTAAAGAAAAAGAAGATGCAGAAAAGCGTGAAGAAGAAGAAAGAAAAAAACGTATTGAAGCTGAAAATATAGCCGAACTAGAAAAACAAAAAAGAGAAGACGCTGAAAAAAAACAGAAAGAAGAGGAAGAAAAAAGAAAAAAAGCGGAATTTGAAGCTAAAGAACATGATTTAAAAAGACGTGAAGAAGAAATAAAACGAAAAGAAGCTGAAGAGAAGGCAAGGAATGCTGAACAAAAAGCAGAAAACCGACAAATACAATTAGATAGGGTAAGATCATCAGAAACTATTACATATAAGGATCTAAGAGATTCTAACCATATTATTGGTGTTTATTCTGATGATATTTCAAAAAAAATCCAACTTATTAAAAGAAAAATTGATAAAAAAGGTTCAATAGATATTAATGAATTTCTCAAATTCATTCAAGAAATTAGTTTAGTGAATGAAAAAATAAATACTTTAACAAAATTCACTACTAAATCTGGATTTCTTGAAGCGAGACTATCAACTACAGAAAATGTTGTTGGTTACATTGAAAATTATGTGAAAAATATTTATGGCTCTTTGCATAAGGAAATGAAATATGAATTCACTGATAATAAATTAATATTTGAAAAAGAATTTCAACCTATAGAATTATCTGTTGTTTTAGACAACATTTTAAATAATTCTAAGAAGAAAGGTGCTTCAAAAGTAATATTTGATTTTAAAGAGGTAAGCGAAAATCTAGTTTTATCAATTAAAGATTTAGGTAAACAATTGGATAATTCAATTGCGAAAGAACTAATTTTTGAGGAAGGAATAACATCAACAAAAGGTGCTGGCCTTGGCCTAAGTCATGTAAAAAGAATATTAGAAAATGACTTTAACGCAACTATAGAATATAATCCCACTTATTCGAATGGATTTGAATTAATAATTACTTTCAAAAAATGAAATTAAACTACTACGTTCTATGGGTTGAAGATGATGACTCATGGTTTAAAACTACCTCAGAATTATTTAGTGAAACAATATTTGATTATGGTTTTAATCCAATTATTGAAAGAAGAAAAAGTCTAAATGAGGTAACAAATCAAATAGTTGATTCTGGTTTAAAAAAATTTGATATATTTCTAATTGATTTTAAATTAAGAAATTCACAAGACGGGGATAATATTATTGACTATGTACGAAATAGTAACATTTTTACTGATATTATTTTTTATTCCAGTGACAAACAATCAATTGTTGATTCAATTAGAGAGCATCTATTTGAAGGAGTTTACCATTCAGATAGAAATGAACTTGAAGATAAATTTGAAAAGGTTTTTAAAACAACAATAAAGAAAATTGAAGAAATTAATTCAATGAGAGGACTTATTGTAGGGGAAACTTCAGAACTTGATGCTTTAATTGATGAACATTTGACTTTTTATATTCAATCTCCATTTATTGATAATTTCAATATAGAAAAATTTCTTACCGATAAAATATTTGTCAAATTAGAACAAAGGCTTTCGTTTCTGAAAGATGAATATTCAAATATTGGATTAAAGGGACTTGTACCCCATATTGAAGCAATAAGGAAATGGGAATTATTAAGAGGAATTTTAAAAGTAAATACTGAATACAAACCCTACATCTCTGATTTCCTACCATTAAATGCCAAATATCAAGATGATGTAATTGAAATAAGAAACAAGTTTGCTCATGCACAAGTTATAACTAAAGATGATGGAAAAGAAGTTTTAAAAGCATTTATTGGGGAGAAACATTTTGAATTTGATGAGGATTGTTTCAAAAAAATTAGAGAAGACTTAATCAAACATAGAAATGCTCTATTAAAACTTAAAGAATAAACTTCAATAAGACCTTTCTCTGGTAATGTATTTGTGAAAATAATAAAACCTTATTCAAATAACTTGTAATCCATAAATCAACCTTAATTATTAAATTCTCTTAATAATTAATAAGCCATGGATTGCCTTACTCCAGAACAACGTTCAAAACTAATGAGCTCCATTCGAAGCAAAAACACCAAAGATGAAGTTCGTTTGGCAAAAGCTTTATGGCATATTGGATTACGTTACCGAAAAAACAATAAAAAAATTTTTGGCTGTCCAGATTTGACTTTTAGAAATCTAAAAATTGCCATTTTTGTTGATGGCGAGTTCTTTCACGGTAAAGATTGGGAAACCAGAAAAAAACCAAAAACCAACTCAGAATATTGGATAAAAAAGATTGAGCGAAATATACAACGTGATCTTGAAGTCAATCACTATTTAGAATCTCACAATTGGAAAGTATTGCGTTTTTGGAGCAATGACATTAAAAAGAATTTGGGTTCTTGTGTTTCAGAAATTCTGAATACTATTACTTTTAGAACAGAGCAGTTAATGAAAATTCCTCCTTCGTGGGAATGAAAAAATCAATAAAAAATTTCATAATCTTTCCTTAACTCACTTGTCTTTTCATCATAAATAAAATAGCTTTGAGAATAATCATTAAAATATAAACCGTTATGAAAATTCAAATCAATACAGACAAAAACATAGAAGGACATGCAAGATTAGAAGCTTACTTTTCTGAAGAATTAGAAAAAGGCTTAGCACGTTTTGAAGATAAAATCACCCGCATAGAAGTACATTTTGGAGATGAAAATGGAGAGAAATTCAGCCTAAACGATAAAAAATGCGTTCTTGAAGTCCGTATCGCCAATTTACAGCCGCTTACCGTTACAGAACACGCTGATACAATTGAAAAAGCTTTTAGCGGAGCATTGGCAAAAGCCAAAAAATCATTGACAACTACTTTCGAAAAACTGAAAGCACATTAAATACGCTAAAAGATTTTAAACAATAGGAATCTTTTTCAAACCATATAAGTGATATAAGTTCATATTAAGCAGTGCGTTAAACGGTTGCTAAATTAAATGAACTTATATCACTTATATGGTTTAATTTTTTATGGTTTGACTTTTAACAACCTCTAACTCTTAACGCCTCTAAGATTTCGGCAATGGCGCTCCCACGGCAATATCGCAGCGATGTCCCGGTTGTCCGTGTACTGGATTAGTTCCGTCCTTTGTGGCTACTGGTTTTGAATTTGCTGTTTCGGTGCTTAATAAAGCAGGAACGGCATTATTATTTGCCGGTGGCGTAACCGTAAATGATTTTTCGACAGTTCCGCTTTGTGCAGGAGGAGTTGCAGCAGCTGGTTTTGCAACCGGCGTACTTAAAGGCGATCCCACCGGAATATCACATCGGTGCCCCGGCTGTCCATGCGACGGATTCATTCCTTTGGCTACTTTTACCGGAGCCGCAGTTGTAGTAGTTGTAGTAACTACATTCTGCTGATTCGGTTTTACTTGTACGGTTTGTGAAGGCTGAGCAGTTACAGTTTGTCCTTGTGTTGGTACCGAATTCAACGGTGCGCCAACCGCAATATCACAACGATGTCCCGGTTGTCCGTGTGCGGGATTCAGTCCTTTTGACTCTCCCAAAACCGTATTTGGATTTGTTTGAGGCTGCACCACCGGAGCAGCGGTTTTAGAGGTGTCTTTTGCAAGTCCTAATCGCACCAATTCAGATGTTGCGGTATTATTTTGAGGCTCTAATTCTTTTTTGCAGGAAACAAAAAGTAAAGAAGTAATGGCTATTGAAGTGATGTAGATTTTCGGATTCATGATTGGGAATTTTAAAGGACTCAAATATAAATTTTTTCCACCATATAAGTTATGTAAGTTAATTTAAGTTTTGATTTACTTTGTCAATAGCTTACCAAGTCATATAAGAAAACTTAAAAAAACTTCGCGCCTTTGCGTCTTTGCGCGAGATTTTTTCGAAATATCAAAATCGGCAAATCCCTTTGCTTCGGAATGCTGAAAAGGCGTTTCACTCATTTACATAGAAAATATATAAACCATATTTTTTTCCCACCATATAAGTGATATAAGTTTATTTAAGTTTGATTTACTTTCTCAATAGCCTTACAAGGTCATATAAGAAAATTCAAAAAAACTTTGCATTCGCGTCTTTGCGAGAGATTTTTTCGCATTATCTGAATGGATGAATCTCGTTGCGTGTAATTATTTAACACATATACACATAGTTTTGGAACGCTGAAAAATAAGGAGTTTCACTCATTCGAAAACACAAAGCTATGTGTTAAATAAACTTTTATGACCTTAACAGTAATTAAGTTTCACAATATTAAGCATAGAATTAAATAAACTTAAATCACTTATATGGTGGAAAAAATATGGTGAAAAAATTTTCAGATATTCTTTTACCTTTAAACTTCAATACATCAAATATGAAAAAGACAATCCTACTCCTTTTATTCGTTACTGTTTTTGCCAATGCTCAAACTTCTGACAAAGACAAAATCAATCAAACCCTTGATGCGTGGCACAAAGCGGCTGCCGATGCCAAGCTTGAAACGTATTTTAATCTAATGGCAGACGATGCTATTTTTATTGGAACAGATGCCACCGAAAACTGGATTAAACCTGATTTCAAAGTTTGGGCAAAACCTTATTTCGATAAAGGAACAACCTGGAATTTTACCGCTTTGGAACGTCACATCTTTTTGGACAAATCCGGAAAAATAGCTTGGTTCGATGAATTGCTAAATACACAAATGAAAATTTGCCGCGGATCTGGTGTTTTGGTAAAAGTTGGAAAAGAATGGAAGATTCAGCATTATGTTTTATCCATGACAGTTCCCAATGAAGAAATTAATGCGGTTATAAAAGCAAAATCCCCTATAGAAGACATTTTGATTCAGAAACTTCAAAAAAAATAAGCAATATCTTTCATTCTTAGGGCAATGGTAACTTTTATAGCGCGTTATAAAAGAGAATGTCAATTACATTATAATATATTTGGCAATAATACCGTAAATTTAGAAGTGCAAAATAAGATACTCTCAAAAAAATAGGCGTAATTTTACAAAATTTACTAAAATAAAAACCAAGCCTCTATTTTAGCACCCCTTAAAATCAGAATATTTATTTTTTTTTAACTTTGCCCCCAAAAAAAAATAGGGTTCAATAAAGTATTTGAAAAATGAAAATAGAAAAACGCTGGATCATTTCCTTTATTATGATTAGTATTGTTTGTATAACGGGTGCCTTTTGGCCAACGGTTACAGAAAATGATTATGTATTGTCTAAGTTT